>JAGXKW010000002.1:19246-37617 GCA_018334995.1 Wenzhouxiangellaceae bacterium | reverse complement strand
CTTTTGCCGGCCAGAATTTGCATCTGGCAGGAGCGGGCTCCGGCCGCGATTGGTGCTGTCCGAATCGGCGCCGGCGCCGCCCACGAAAACCAGCCAGCCAACCAGCCAACCAGCCAACCAATCAACCGTCACCCGAACAGCCCGTGCACGAACCAGCCGTCGCGCGGCTTGTACTCGCGGAATACCCATACTCGATTGCCGTGGCGGTCGTGCGCGGTCCAGTAGTCGCGGCGGCAGTCCTGGCCATCCCACCAGCCGCTCTCGATGCGTTCCGGACCGTCGACCAGGCGCAGCTCGCCGGCGCGGCAGGGTCGCGGCTCGGGCAATAGCCAATTGGGCCGCGGCGGGGCGTCGGTGTCGGCGGTCGTGGTGCCCGGCGGCGTCCACTTCCAGGCCTTCTCCGGGCGATGATCGGGGCAGGGCGCGATGCTGCACAGGCCGTTCTCGCCGATGCGTGCGGTCAGCCGATCGATCAACGCCGGCCAGGCGTCGTTGACATTGGTGCCGGTCCACAGGTCGGCCTGCGGCGGTCGTTGTTCGGCGGTGCTCTCGGCACGCAAGCGCAGCGACTCGATGGCCGAGTGCAGCCGAATGGATTCCAGCTTCAGGCGCAGGATCTCCAGCAACCGGTCGCGTTGAAAACCGGGTTGGCCGAGCCCGGCGGAGAACTCGATCTTCGGCCCCCGATCCTCGGGCAGCAGTTCGACCTCGATTCCGGACAGGGCGCGATCGCGTACCCGAAGCCACTGGTGCAGGTGCTCCAGCACCCGGTTGAGCGCAAACACCAGCGCTTCGCTTCGGACGGTGGGCACGGGCAGCTCCAGGGTCTGGCAGAACTTTTCCGGCGGCTGCCAATAGACCAGCGGGGTCTGCTCGCGACCGTGGATCTGGTCCAGGTAGCGGTTCAGCGTGCGGCCCAGCCGGCGCTCGCGCTCGAAGCGCGGCAGCGCCAGGACCTCGCGCACCGATTTCAACCCCAGCCCCTCCAGCTTCCGGCTTTCGGCCGGCGCCAGCGCAAGCCGGTGCAACGGCCATGTCGACAGCACCCTGTGCAGGGCCCGCGCCTCGGTGACGTGCTGTCCGGTGCGCGCCAGCAGGCAGGCCGCGGCCGGCACGGGCGCCGTGCCCAGGCGTGCGTGCAGACCCATCGCCGAGATTTCGTCGCCCAGTGTGTTCAGCATCGCATCCAGATCGCCGTGCAGCCGGCGGCTGCCGCCGGTTTCCAGCACCACGCCGTCACCGGTGATCGCCACCTGGTGGCTGTAGCGGTAAGCGACCAGCGCCAGTTCCTCGAACAGCCGGGTTTCGGCCCCGCGGTTGCGCGTCAGGCTTTCGAGATCCGGGGCAATCGCCAGGGCATCGGCCAGCACCTGGCCCGGCTGAACGCCCAGACTGCGCGCGGTGCGGTTGATTTCGATGACTCGCGTTCGGCCGCTGACGGTGTCGTGAACGGCAAGCGGGGTTGTCGATGCCGTGGTGCCCGGCAGCAGGCGCAGCGCGGCCTGCAATGCCCCCTGCGGGCACACGATGCCGGTCCATAAGGCCCCGGCAGGCATTATTCCCGCCTGCCTGCCGATGCCAGCGGCACGACGTTGTCGGGGTGCAGTCGGATACTGCCGGTGGTTTCGCCGCCGCGGCTGCGCAGGATTTCGATATGGCCGCTGCAGCGAATCGCCAGGCGCAGGCTGGCCAGCGAGGCCGGCGGCGTGCTGCCCGGGGCATAGCAGAGAAATACCGGCGCATCGCCGTCTTCGGCGGCGAGCTGTAGCCGGCGAACCGTGCGGTCGCTTACGGCGCTGCTGCCGTTGGGCCAGACCGCGACCGCACCGCACAGGCCGCTTTTCAGGCATTGCTCGGCGGCCCAGAAGGCGTGCTTCTGCTCGCGTACGATCAGCAGCCGGGTCAGGTCCAGCCCGGCGCGGAGCAGGCTCTGCGGGCAGGGCACCAGCGGTGGGGCGATAAACAGCACCTGTCGTTCGTGCCGGGTCAGTTCGGCCAGGCACGGCAGCAGCAAGTCCAGTTCGCCGACGCCAAAGCGCTCCGGCAGCAGCTCGATCAGCTTGCCGCGCGGCCAGCCGCCATCGGGCAGCCGCCGGTCCAGCGCGGCGCGTCCGGTCTCCAGCGCATCGCCGGCTCGTCGCCGACGTCCGCGCCACAGGTCGTTGCGTTCGGAAAGCAGTTTCTCCAGCGGATTCGGGATGTTCATCGGTTCGGTTTCCATGCAGGACCAGAATACTATATATAAAAACAGTTTCTCAGAAGTCGATAAAAATGATTTCGATGGTCGGAGATCGCATGAAGAATGCCCCGATTCGTTGTGGGAGGCGCGTCTCGCACCGACGGGCCGCCGTGATCGAGATGGTTTCATCGGCGCGAGATGCGCCTCCCACAAAGGATCGAAAAACAGGTGGTTATTCCTGCAGGATCGGCGAAAACAAAAAAGCCCGGCGCGAGGCCGGGCCCAGGAGCAGGCCGCCGCAGATGCGGCGGCATATATTCCGGACTTATTCGCCCGGGGACCGGGATTCCTCCAGTCGGATCATGTCGCGGTTCTGGTCCACTGTCACCATACCGATGCCGCGCACGTTGATCAGCTCATCGATGTGCGTGAACGGGCCGTTGGTCTCCCGGTAGGCGACGATCGCCTCGGCCTTGGATTCGCCGACGCCGTTCAGCGATTCGGCCAGCTGCTCGGCCGTGGCAGTGTTGACATCCACCGGCTCCGCGCCGAATGCCGCATTGCCGATGCCCAGAATCAATACCAGTGCCAGAAAGATGTGCTTGATCATGATGTTTCTCCTTGCGTTTCGTTTCGGGTTGAGTTTCGGCCGGGTCGCTGATCTGCGTCCGTCGACCGTGGACACAGATTAGGCAAGGAAAGGAATTCCGAACATCGGCAAACTTCGCTGCAATCTTTCGGAAAGCGGCTCGAAACGAGCTAGGACAAAGCGATCTCGGCGTAGGAAAATTCCGATATGCATGTTCGGAAATGCTTATGGGAAAAGCGCAAGCGACTGAAATCGCTGCACATCACTTCGATCATGCAGGGGCGCCGGTGCTGTATCCGGGCATCCGGGCCTGGTGATGGACAAGAAGGACTGAAGGAAAAGAGGTGGCCCCCGACCGCCCGATCCCGTCGCCCACGCTCCCGCTGCCGCTGCTCCCTTCCGGGCCTGACGGGATTCACGGGTTAGTGGCGCGGGGAGACCGACGAGGACCACCAGTCCGTATTGTCGCAAAAATCGGGCGCTTCGGGTAATCGAATTACTGGCCAAAATCGCGATTGCATCGGTATAATCGTCGATTCCCTTGAGCCGAAGGTGCAGCAGCGCCGGCGTGCCGGCCGAGGGCATGAGACAATCAGTTTACGGAGAGATGGCCGAGTGGCTGAAGGCGCTCCCCTGCTAAGGGAGTATGGGGTTAAAAGCCCCATCGAGGGTTCGAATCCCTCTCTCTCCGCCAGATACGAAGAACCCCGCGACCGAGCGGGGTTTTTTCGTATCCGGCAAAGAGAGAGGGATGAGAACCCGGGTTCGAACCGAGCGAAGCGAGCTCGATGCGAAGCAACCCGGAGCGATAGCGGAGGGCAAGCACCGCAGGTGCGCAGTCAATCCCTCTCTCTCCGCCAGATACGAAGAACCCCGCGACCGAGCGGGGTTTTTTCGTATCCGGCAAAGAGAGAGGGATGAGAACCCGGGTTCGAACCGAGCGAAGCGAGCTCGATGCGAAGCAACCCGGAGCGATAGCGGAGGGCAAGCACCGCAGGTGCGCAGTCAATCCCTCTCTCTCCGCCAGATACGAAGAACCCCGCGACCGAGCGGGGTTTTTTCGTATCCGGCGCCCACCGAAAAAAAACAGGCTCGCGCCCGTTCAGTCCTCCCCGATATCGCCCTCGATACGCTTTTGCGCAGGAATGCCCTTTTTACCGACGTCGGTCATGAATGCCCGAATCATGCCGTAGCACGCCGCCAGCAGCAGCAGCGTCATCGGCAGCGCCATCGTGATGGCGGCTTGCTGGATGGCGAGCAGGCCGCCGACGACCAGCAGCGTTGCCGCCACCGCACCCTCGGAAACGGCCCAGAACACGCGCTGCGATATCGGTGGGTGCGGGTGGCCGCCGGACGTCACCATGTCGTCGACCAGCGAGCCGGAATCCGACGAGGTGATGAAGAAAATGATGATGACCAGCGTTGCGAACACGGTCGTGACGGCACCCAGCGGCAGTTCACTGAGCATCAGGTGCAGCGAGATCGCGACATTGTCGACCGCCTGGCTGGCGATCTGGACGTCCGTGAACCGCTCCAGGTGAAGTGCGGTACCGCCGAAGGTCGCCATCCACAGGAAAGTGACGGCCGTCGGTACCAGGAGACTTGCCAGGATCAACTCGCGCACGGTTCGGCCCTTCGAAATCCGGGCGACGAAGATGCCCACGAACGGCGACCAGGAAATCCACCAGCCCCAATAGAACAGCGTCCAGCTCGCCTGCCAGTCCGAATCGGTGGCGAAATCGGTTTCCAGGCTGGTTTCGATCAGCGTCTGGAAGTACACGCCCAGCCCGCCGACCAGCGTATCCAGGATGTAAGTCGTGGGCCCGGCAAGGAACACGAACAGCAACAGCAAGAACGCCAGGCCGATGTTGAGCGCCGACAGTCGCCGGATGCCACGCTGGACGCCCGACGCTACCGATAGGGTCGCGACCAGGGTAATCGAAGCGATGATCAGGACCTGGATCAGCGTGGACGTTCCGATTCCCATGGACATCGACAGTCCGGCATTGATCTGCATTGCCCCCAGTCCCAGCGAAGTGGCGACGCCGAGCAGCGTGCCCACCGTGCACAGAATGTCGGTGAGGTGCCCGGCGATGCCGTAGATGCGCTCTCCGATGATCGGCCATAGTACCGAGCGGGGCGCCAGCGGCAGGCCGATGCGGAAGTGATAGTAGGCGATCGACAGCGCCAGCACCAGGTAGATCGCCCAGGGATGCAGCCCCCAGTGAAAGAACGAATAGCGCATCGCGTCCTGCATGGCCGCGGCAGTTTCCGGCTCGGCGTAGTGCGGTTCCATGTAATGGTTGAGCGGCTCGGCCACGCCCCAGAACACCAGCCCCGTGCCCATTCCGGCGGCGAACAGCATCGCCAACCAGCTGAAGTAGCTGAACTCCGGCTCGTCGTCCGGCTTGCCCAGCTTCAGCCGCCCGGCCGGGCTGATGACCACGCCGATCGCGAACAGCACCAGCGCCGAGGTCACAAGCATGTAGTACCAGCCGAGTGTATCGACGATCCAGCCCTGGGCGGCTTCGAAGGTGGCCGCGGCAGTCTCGGTGAAGCCGCCGCCGAAAATGCAGAAGGCCACGACAAGCCCGGCCGAGCCCATGAAAACCGTCGGCTGCATCCGCTTGAACGGACCGAGCGGCCGTGCAAGATGCCGACTCTGGTCTTCGCTGTAGCTCATACTTTGCCCTTGCGCGCTCCGGTGCGTTGGCCCGAGTCGGTCGCCCGAGGCAGAAAAACGGTCTTCGGAAGTCGCGTGCTACACGAGTTCGATTGCGACCGCCGTGGCCTCGCCGCCGCCGATGCAAAGCGAAGCGACGCCGCGCGTGCCGCCGACGGATTTCAGCGCATGGATCAGCGTGACCAGGATGCGCGCACCGCTGCAGCCGATCGGGTGGCCCAGCGCGCAGGCCCCGCCGTGAATGTTGACTTTGTCGTGCGACAGCCCGTGCTCGTGCATGGCGGCCATGGTGACCGTCGCGAACGCCTCGTTGATTTCGTACAGGTCCACCTCATCGGGCTTCCAGCCGGCGCGTTCCAACACCTTCTCGAGCGCGCCAACCGGTGCGGTCGTGAACCATTCGGGTTCCTGGGAATGCGTGGCGTGGGCGACGATCCGGGCCAGCGGCTGGACGCCTCGCTGCGCTGCGTTGTCGGCGCTCATCAGCACCAGCGCCGCCGCGCCGTCTGAAATCTTCGACGAACTGGCCGCCGTGATCGTGCCGTCTCTGGCAAACGCCGGGCGCAGGTCGGGAATCTTGTCGACGTTGATCCGTCCGGGTTCCTCGTCCGTGGCGACCTCAATCTCGCCCTTGCGCGACTTGACCGTCACCGGCGTGATTTCGTCGGCGAACAGGCCGTTTTCGGTAGCCCGGTTCGCGCGTTCCACCGAGGCGCGCGAGAAGTCGTCCTGCTGCTCGCGGGAGAAACTGTATTTTTCCGCGCATTTCTCCCCGAAACCGCCCATCATCTGGCCGTCGTACGGATTCTGCAGGCCGTCGAGGAACATGTGGTCGAGGAGCTTGTCGTGACCCATGCGCAGGCCGCGCTTGACCAGGAAGGGTGCATTGGTCATCGATTCCATGCCGCCGGCGACCACGACTTCGGCCGACCCGGCGCGGATCGCGTCATGGCCCAGCATCACGGCTTTCATGCCTGAACCGCAGACCTTGTTCAGCGTCGTGGCGCCGACCGACAGCGGCAGATCGGCGCCGATCGAGGCCTGGCGTGCCGGCGCCTGGCCGGTGCCGGCCGGCAGCACGCAGCCCATCAGGACTTCCGATACGTCCTTGCCGTCGATGCCGCAATCGCGGACCGCGGCCCGGATGGCGGCGGTGCCGAGCTCGGGCGATGTAACGGAGGCGAACTGGCCCTGGAATGCGCCGATGGCGGTACGGCGCGCGGCGGTGATGACGATTGAATCAGACATGTCGTGAACCCGTGCTTGAAAACCCGCATAGTATCGCAGGTCCTGAAGGCGCTGGACGATCGCGCCGGCGCGGTGCACAAAAATGGCACCCGGGAGCCTTTCGGCCGTTCGAATGTACTCGCGAATCAGGCGTTGACCGGCCAGAAATGGACTACGGCAAAGCTCGTCACGAACATCAGGATCAGGTTCAGCGGCGCGCCGACTTTCGGAAAATCCGAAAAACGCAGCACGCCGGTGCCGAAGATCATCGTGTTTGTCTGGTAGCCGATCGGGGTGAGAAAGCTGTTCGAGGCGGCGAACATGACGGCAATGGTCAGCGCGATCGGATTGAGCTCGAGCATCTGGGCCAGCGAAATGGCGACCGGCACCAGGATTACAACCGAGGCGTTGTTGCTCAGGATGCTGGTCAGCAGGGTCGTGGCGGCGTACAGCGCCATGACCACGTATACCGGCTCCCAGCTGCCGGCGTAGACGGCCAGCAGCGAACTCAGCCAGGCGGCGGCGCCCGACTTGGTCATCGCTATTCCTAACGGGATGATGCCGGCAAGCAGGAAAATCACATCCCAGGACACGTCCTCGTACATGTCGGTCTTGCCGATGCAGCCGGTGGCGAACATCGCGATCACGCCGGCAATGGCGGTCAGCACGATGGGCATGGGCGTGAGTGCCGCAAGGCCCACCACGGCGGCCACGATGCCGCCGGCGACCAGCATGCGGCGCGTATCGAAGTCGTCCTTGTACTCACCCAGCACCACGATATCCGTGTTGCGATGCAGCCGATCCAGCGCGGTCTTGGATATTTCCAGCAGTGCGATTTCGCCGACGTGGAGCTTTTCCTGGCTCAGCCGGCGCGAGCGCACGGTCTTGGTGTCCAGGCCGATCAGACGTGCCTGGTATCGCTTCCAGAAGTCGACCGCACGTGCCGTGCGGCCGTTGAACAATCCGCGGTTGCGCAGCAGAATCGGTACAAGCTGCCCGTCGCTGCGCGCCTTGCGCGTATCGCCGAAATCCGACAGCACTTCGACGTGATCTTCCTTGATCAGATCCATGATCTGGCGCACCGTGGCGCGCGCCATGATGATATCGCCGGTCTGTATGGGTGTAGACTTCGCGCGCTTGATCCAGGTTTGCTCGCCGCGCGTGAGTTTCATGATCTCGGCGCCGGCATGGGCCTCGAACTTGGCGTCCTGCAGGGTCTTTTCGATCAGCGGGCTGTCGTTCGGCACGCTGAGTTCGATGACGAAGTATTCGTCTTCTTCCTTTTGCAGGGGTCGCGCGTCGCGCGAGGGAAGCAGCCAGCGGCCGATGGTGAGGAAATACAGGACCCCGACAGCCAGCACGATCAGGCCGACGTGGGCGAATTCGAACATGCCCAGTTGGCGCCCGATGTCGGGGTTGTCGGCCAGGATCGCCGAGGCGAGGATGTTGGTCGAGGTGCCGATCAGCGTCAGCGTCCCGCCCAGCATGCCGAAGAAGCTTACCGGGATCAGCACCCGGGAAGCCCGCAAGTTGCTGCGGCGCGCCATGTCGAGCACCAGCGGAATCGAGATCGCGACCGCGGCAGTGTTGTTGATGAATCCGGAGACCAGCCCGACCATGATTCCGATGACGATGATCTGGCGCACCTCGGAGTTGCCCACCAGCGGGAAGAGGCGCTTGCCCAGCATGTGAATCAGGCCGGAGCGCTGGATGCCGCCGGACAGAATGAACATGCAAAGCACGGTCACCGTGGCGGTGCTCGAAAGCCCCGAAAGACTTTCGGAAACGTTGGGAAATGCCGATTTCAGGTCCACGCCGCGTTCCAGCAGCCACTCGGAGTGAAACAGGATGGGGATGGCCATTACCGTGACCAGGATCGCCAGCGCGGTCACGTCCACCGGCAGTTTCTCGGTAGCGAACAGGTACAGCGCGCAGCCGATGATGATGAATACCAGCGCGATTTCGACGGTCATTGCGCAGTGCGCTCCCGGCCATGAAAGATCCAAAGCTTAACGGTTTTGGGCGCTTCTTGCCGGAACTGCGAGCTGCTGAACCGGGATGGCCTGAAATCTATCTTATTCAATAAGTTGTAGCGGGTTTTCGGGTCCGGCATCGCAACATCGAGCAGCGCATTCAGCCGAACGCGCGATTGCGGTCGAATGGATTCGGCAACCGGCGGGCAATCGTTCACCGGATCGTCCAGTTTCCGGAACGCAAGCGCATCGATGGTTTCGGTCATCAGGCCGGATATGCGGCGGAACGCGTCCTGAAGAGGGCCGTGGAGCGAATTCGTGGTCGACATCGTTTCGCGTATCCCGCTCGAGACCGACTTCGACAGCCGCCGCAACAGGCCTCAGGCGCGTTCGTTGACCAGCTCGCGGCCGATCAGCATGCGCCGAATCTCATTGGTGCCGGCGCCGATGTCGTAAAGCTTGGCGTCGCGCAACAGCCGGCCGGTCGGGTACTCGTTGATGTAGCCGTTGCCGCCCAGCGCCTGGATGGCCTCCAGGGCCACGTTGACCGCGCTGGTGGACGAATGCAGCAGACAGGCCGCGGTGTCGATACGGGACTTTTCGCCGGCGTCGTAAGCCTGCGCGGTCTGGTAGGCGAATCCGCGCGAGGACTGAAGCGCCGCGTACATGTCGCCGATCTTGGCCTGCATCAGGCCGAAATCGCCCAGCCGCCGGTCGAACTGCTTGCGTTCGCGAACGTAAGGCAGCACCTGGTCGATGCAGGCCTGCATGATGCCGATGGGTCCGCCGGACAACACCAGGCGCTCCGAATTGAGGCCGGACATCAGGATTTTTACGCCCTGGTCGACCTCGCCCAGCACGTTGTCGTCCGGAATCTCGCAGTTGTCGAAGACCAGTTCGCAGGTATTCGACCCGCGCATGCCCAGTTTGTCGAGCTTTTGCGCGCTCGTGAAGCCGGGCATGCCGCGCTCGACGATGAAGGCCGTCATGCATTGCGAACCAGCTTCCCTGCCGGCGGTGCGCATGTATACAATCGCCGCGTCGCATTCCGGGCCGTTGGTGATCCACATCTTGGAGCCGTTCGCGATCCAGGCCTCGCCCTTCTTTTCCGCCCGACACGCCATCGACCCGACCACGTCGGAACCGGCGCCGGGCTCCGACATGGCCAGCGCGCCCTTGAATTCCCCGGAGACCAGTTTGGACACGAACTTCTCGCGCTGCGCTTCGGTGCCGTTGCGGTAAAGGTTGTCCAGGCACAGGTTGGAATGGGCACCGTAGGAAAGGCCGACCGATGCCGAGGCGCGCGAGATTTCCTCCATCGCCACCAGGTGCGCCAGGTAGCCCATGCCGGCGCCGCCAAACGACTCGGGAATCGTGATGCCCAGCAGGCCCATTTCGCCGAGCTCCGCCCACAACTCCTGCGGAAACTCGTTGGATTCGTCGATTGCCGCGGCGCGCGGGGCAATCGATTCTTCGGCAAAGCGGCGTACCGATTCGCGCAGCAGTTCGATGTCTTCGTTTAGTTTCATAGTTGACTAGCTAGATCGCAGACGCACCCGGATGAACGCGAGCGCAGACAAGAGAAAAATCCACTTCAAAAGCGGGACACGAAGAGCACGAAGGTAGCACGAGGAGCACGAAGGATTGAAAATGAAGATTTCTTGAATCTACGCTTTTCTTCGTGTCCTTCGTGCCCCCTTCGTATTCTTCGTGTAACGCTTTTGATTCCTAGCCGCAGTCACGCTTACGGCTGACGAATCATCAATGATTGCCGCGTTCGCGGCCCGGAAAGCGGTGGGCACGGCCCATGAACGGGAGTTTCAGCTTGCCGATGGTCGCAACGCGCTCGTCTGCCATCCGGTCGGCGGCTTTCCAGCTCGGAATGTTGTCGCGTTCTGCAATCTGGAAGATCTTGGAGACGTTGTAATAAATCGTGCGCATCATGCGCTTGGCCCGTTCGCGGTTATAGCCTTCGAATTCGATCGACACGTTCATCAGTCCGCCCGCGTTGACCGCGTAGTCCGGCGCATACACGATGCCGCGCGATTCGAGCTCGTCGCCGCATTCGTCGGTGGCCAGTTGATTGTTGGCCGCCCCGCACACGATCTTGAACTTGAATCTCGGGATGGTCTGCTCGTTGACCACGGCGCCCAGAGCCGTCGGGCAGAACACGTCGGCGTCGACTTCGTAGATGTCGTCGAGAGCGACCGCCTCGCAGCCCAGTTCCACGCACTGCTTGACCGCTTCTTCGTTGATGTCGGTCACGAAGACCTTGGCGCCTTCGTTGCGCAGCAGCTTGACCAGTTCGAACCCGACGTGACCGACGCCCTGCACCGCGTAGCTGAAGTTGCCGACCTCCTCGTTGCCGAACTTGTGCTGCAGACTGGCGCGGATGCCCTGCAGCGTGCCAAAGGCGGTGAACGGTGACGGATCGCCCGATCCGCCGTGGACCTGGTGGACGCCGACGCAGTTATCGGTTTCCTGAAACACGTATTCCATGTCGTTGACGTCGATGCCGACGTCTTCGGCGGTGATGTAGCGACCGTTGAGGGAATCGATGAAGCGACCGAAAGCGCGAAACAGCGCTTCGGACTTGTCGGTGCGCGGGTCGCCGATCAGCACCGACTTGCCGCCGCCCAGGTTCAGACCGGCCACGGCGGCCTTGTAGGTCATCCCGCGCGACAGCCGCAGCACGTCGTCCAGCGCTTCCTGCTCCGTGGCGTAGGGCCACATGCGCAGCCCGCCCAGCGCGGGTCCCAGAGCGGTATTGTGGATGGCGATGATGCCCTTGAGGCCGGCATCCTTGTTGTGGCAGAAAACGACCTGTTCATGTTCGGTCGTATGGATAGTTTCAAAAAGCTTCATTCAATCCTCCAGGCTCCGCGCTTCTTGCGGCACGAATTGTAAAAAATGCTTAAAACCGGCCCCCGAGAACCGGCGGGGATAAGAGGCCGGGCATGCGGCCGGCCTTTCTCAGCGAGGTATTTTAGCGGATTTGGCGTCGGCCCATGCCGGACCCGCCGAATTCAGAACCGTGCAGATGCAGATGGTTGCATCCGCGGCAAGTCGGTGGTCGGCACGCCCTGGACGGGCAGGAATTTCGGCTGAAGTGCCGCCCGTGTTGACGATTCCAGCATTTCCTTGTGGTAACGTTTGCAGGTCAATTTCGAGGAGTGCCTGTCATGGAACTCGATCCGCTGTTGCTGTCCCGAATTCAGTTCGCCTTCGTGGTCTCCTTCCACGCAATTTTTCCGGTTTTCACGATCGGGCTGGCGGCTTACATCGCGGTGCTGGAAGCCCTCAATTATCATCGCCCCGACCCGGTGCGCGAGAAGCTCAGTCATTTCTGGATCAAGATCTTCGCGCTGGTCTTCGGCATGGGCGTCGTGTCCGGAATCGTCATGGCGTTCCAGTTCGGCACGAACTGGTCGAACTTCTCCTATGCCGCCTCGAATTTCATGGGCCCGGTGCTCAGCTACGAAGTCGTCACGGCATTCTTTCTTGAGGCCACTTTTCTCGGGATTCTGCTGTTCGGGCGCGACCGGGTGCCGCGCGGCGTGCACTTGCTGGCGGCATGCATGGTTGCGCTCGGAACGTTTATTTCGTCGTTCTGGATCCTGTCGGCCAACAGCTGGTTCCATACGCCGGCCGGCGTCGAGCTGGTCGACGGCCACTTCCAGGTCACCTCCTGGCTGCAGGCCATCTTCAATCCGTCGCTTCCGTACCGTTTCGCCCACATGGCGCTGGCGTCGTTCATCACCGGCGGATTCGTGGTCGCCGCGGTCAGCTCCTGGTATCTGCTGCGCGGCCGCAATCGGCGCTCCAGCCGAATGGCGCTGAAGATGACGGTGATCATGCTGGCCGTGGCCACGCCGCTGCAGCTGGTGGTCGGCGACATGCACGGCCTGAATACGCTCGAGCACCAGCCGATCAAGGTGGCGGCCATGGAGGGGCACTGGGAAACCAAGAAGGGCGCGCCGCTGGTGCTGTTCGGACTGCCCGACGGTTCGGCCGAAGAGAATCACTTCGAAATCGCGATTCCGTACCTCGGCAGCCTGATCCTGACTCACAGTCTGGACGGCGAGGTCCAAGGTCTCAAATCGGTGCCGGCGGAAGACCGGCCGCCGGTCGCGGTCGTGTTCTGGAGTTTCCGGATCATGGTGGCGATCGGGGTACTTTTCATTCTGCTGTCGTGGACCTCGCTCGTCCAGATGCTGCGCGGCAAGCTGTTCGAATCCAGGCGATTGCTCAAGGCGCTGTCGTGGGCGTATCCGCTGCCGTTCGTCGCGGTCATCGCGGGCTGGTTCGTGACCGAGATCGGGCGTCAGCCCTGGGTGGTCTACGGCATGATGCGAGTCTCCGAAGCGGTCACGCCGTCGCTCTCCGGCGGCATGGCCCTGGCCACGCTGGTCGGATACATCGCCGTCTATGCGGTCGTGTTCGGTGCCGGCGTGTACTACATGCGGCGCGTGATCCTCGACGGCCTCGATCCGATCGGGGAAAGCCGCGAGTCGGATTCGGCTCGGCCCAAGCGGCCACTGTCGGCGCTGAATACCGGGTTCGACGACGATAACGCCCAACCGGCAGGGAGTTAACGTGGAAAACATCGATCTGACAATGATCTGGGTCGTCATCATCGGCATCGGCATATTCATGTACGTGCTGATGGACGGATTCGATCTCGGCGTGGGCATCCTGTTTCCGTTCGCGCCGGACGACGAGTCGCGCGACTTGATGATGAATTCGGTCGCGCCGGTGTGGGACGGAAACGAGACCTGGCTGATCCTGGGGGGCGCCGGCCTGCTGGCCGCATTCCCGCTGATCTACTCGGTTTTTCTTTCGGCGCTGTATATCGGCGTCTTTCTGCTCCTCGCCGGGCTGATTTTCCGCGGCATAGCCTTCGAGTTCCGCTTCAAGTCCGGAAAGTCCAAGCACTGGTGGGACAAGTCGTTCAGCATCGGCTCGACGGTTGCGGCCTTCGCCCAGGGTGCCGTGATCGGCGCCTATATCCAGGGCTTCGAGGTTGTCGACATGAAGTACGTCGGCGGCGCTTTCGATTGGCTGACGCCGTTTACCGTGATGACCGGCCTCGGCGTGGTGACGGGCTATGCCTTGCTGGGTGCGACCTGGACGGTGCTGAAGACCGAAGGCCGGACCCGGGACTGGGCATTCCGGATGAGCGAACGGCTTTTGCTGGGCGTGTTCGGATTCTTCATCATCGTCAGCCTGTGGACCCCGCTTACCAAACCGTTTGTATACAACCGGTGGCTCGGCAATGCCGATTGGCTGTGGATATTTCCCCTGCTGACCGCAGTGGTGAGTCTGTGGGTCTGGCGCGCCATTCGATTGCGTCATGAAGCGGTGCCGTTCATGGGTTCCATGATTCTTTTTGCCATGTTCTATCTCGGCATTCTGATCTCCATGTGGCCGTATGCCGTGCCGCCGGACTACACATTCTGGGATGCTGCATCCGATCCCGGAAGTCAGCTGTTCCTGCTGATCGGCGTGTTGTTCCTGATCCCGGTGATTCTCGGCTACACGGCGTTCAACTACTGGGTATTCCGGGGCAAGGTCACGCCGGGTGCCGGCTACCATTGATGAGTCCCGCAAGGACGATTCCAGCGCCTGGCTGAAACGCCAGTCGCCGGCGTGGCTGGTCCCGTCGATCACCGCACTGACAATACTGGAGGCCGGCGTAGTCATTGCCCAGGCCTGGTTGATCACGGTGATCGCTTTCGGGGTCTTCGTCGAGGCGCTGGCATTGACCGCGGTCATGCCGCAGATGTGGCTTTTGCTCGGCGTGCTGGGGACGCGAGCCTTGCTCGGCGGCGCTCGCCAATGGCTGGTTGGCGGCGCTTCCGCCCGAGTGCGCGAAAACCTGAGGTCGCGCCTGCTCGAGCAATTCGAGACGACCGGTCCGGTGCGCCTCCCGCCGGCCGGCGAACTGATTCCGGCGTTCGACGAACAGGTCGAGGCGCTGGATGGCTTCTACAGCCGGTTTGCACCGCAGCGGATCAGCGCCATGATCGTGCCGCTGGGTATCCTGATATTCGCGTTCTACACCGATTGGCTGGCCGGGCTGCTGCTGCTGTTGACGGCGCCGCTGATCCCGATGTTCATGATCATCATCGGGATCGGCGCCGAAAAGCTGGCGCGTGAGCAGTTCCGCAGCCTTGCGCGGCTCGGTGGCTGGTTTCTGGACCAGGTGCACGGCGCGGCGACGATTCGGCTTTTTCGGGCGGAGGCACGGGTTGGCGAACAGGTCAGCGACCGCACCCATGCATTGCGCAAGCGAACCATGCGCGTGCTGCGCCTGGCGTTCCTGTCGTCGGCGGTACTCGAGTTCTTCGCCGCCGTGGCCATTGCAACCCTGGCAATCTATATCGGCCTGGGATTGCTGGGTTTCCTGACTTTCGGCCCGGCCCCGGCGCTGACGTTGCAGTCCGGCCTGTTTCTGCTGTTGCTGGCGCCGGAATTCTTTCAGCCGCTGCGTGCGCTGTCCCAGGGCTGGCACGACCGCGCCGACGCCAACGCGGCGGCCGGCGAGATCCGATCCCTGCTCGAATTGCCGCCCGCGCGGCCGGGTGCCGACGAAGGCTTCAATCCAGCGGCGCCCGACAGCTGCCGCGTGGAACTGCGTGAAATCGAGTTTGCCCATCCCGGCCGTGAACCGCTGTTCAACGGCCTGGATTTCGACGTCCAACCCGGTCAGAAAGTCGTTCTGGTCGGGCCCAGCGGCGGCGGCAAGAGCAGCCTGATTTCCATTCTTGCCGGCTTTGTCGAACCGTCGGATGGCGCGGTCCTGCTCGACGGGCAGCCGCTGACGCGCCTTTCGCATGCCGCCGTGCAGGCCCACGTAGCCTGGCTGGGACAGCATTCGGTGCTGTTTGCCGGAAGCATCGCCGAAAACATCGCGCTGGGCTGGCGGCAGGCTACGCGGGGGCAGATCGAGGCGATCGCCGAACGTGCCCGCGTGGCCGAATTTTCCGATCGCCTGCCGGACGGGCTTGATTCGCCGGTGGGCGAAAATGGTTACGGGCTCTCCGGCGGACAGGTGCAGCGCATCGCACTGGCGCGCGCTCTGCTGCGCCCGCGTCCGCTGATCCTGCTCGACGAGCCGACCGCGAGCCTGGATCCCGAATCCGAGCAACTGGTGCTCGACGCGCTGGCCGATCTGCTGGCCGAGCGCAGCTCGACCGTGATCTGCGCCACCCATCGTGCCGCGACGATCGCCTGGGCCGACCGGGTCGTCGAGGTCAGGCGGGGAGAACTTTCTTGCATGCGTTGATTCGGCTGCTGTGGCCGGGCAGGAGCACGGCGCGCTGGATGCTGCTGGCCGCCATCATGGCGCTTGCGGCGGCACTGCTGGCGGTCGTGCTGCTGGCCGTTTCGGGCTGGCTGATCACCGCCAGCGCGCTTGCCGGCATCGGCGTGATTGCAGCGCTGGATATCTTTGCCCCGGGTGCGATCATCCGCGCGGCAGCGGTTGGAAGAACCGTGACGCGCTACCTGGAGCGGCTGATCGGGCACGAGGCCACTTTTCGCCAGTTGACCGAAATCCGGATCCGCGCTTTCAGGCGCCTGATGGCGCAGTCGATCGCGAGACTGGAGGCGCTGGGACGCGGCGATACGCTGAGCCGGCTGACGCGCGACGTGGATGTGCTGGACCACGTTTTTCCTCGACTGGTGCTGCCTAGCGTCGGCGCATTCGGCGCGGCATTGCTGGCGATCGGGTATTTTCTTTTCCAGGCACCCGTGGCCGCCGCGGCGCTTGCCGCCAGTCTCGTCGGGGGCGGAACGCTGGTGCTCGGCGCCGGTACGCGGCTCGCGCGCGGGCCCGGGCGGGCGCTGGCCGAAGCCACCCCGGCAATGCGTTCGGCGCTTGCCGAATGGCTGCACGGCGTGGGCGAGCTGATCAGTGTGGGGCGTGCCGAAGAGCGGGCAGGCCGGGTCATGGCCCGTGTTGCCGATCAGGTGCAGGCACAGATCGCTCAACGACGAATCGAGGCGATGATGCAGACCGGCATTGCGTTGTTCGGCTACCTGGCCTTCTGGCTGGTGCTTTTGCTTGTGCTCGGAATGTACAGTGCTGGATCGCTGGCAGCGCCGGTCGCTGCCGGCATGGCGCTGGTCGGCCTGGCCCTGGTCGACGCCTGGCTGCCGCTGGCGGCGAGCTGGAATTTCGTCGAAACCTGTCGCCAGGCGGCGATTCGGGTCGATTCGGTAGGGCAGGAGGCTGGCGCTCACGCGCGGGCCGGGGATACGGCCCGACCTTCGGATTTCCGCCTGATGGCTCAACAGGCGACGTTTCGTTATCCCGGCGCGATCGATCCGGTGATTGCCGGGGTCGATCTGGAACTGGAAACGGCTGAGCACGTGCTTGTTCAGGGTGCAAGCGGCGCCGGCAAGACCACCCTGGGCAAGCTGCTTGCCGGCATTCTCGTGCCCGAGTCCGGCAGCGTTTCACTGGGCGGCGTGGACCTCTCAGCGCTTGATGAACCCTGGTTGCGCGAACACGTAGGCTTGCTGTCGCAGCGATCGATGCTGTTTCAGGACACGCTGGCCGCCAATCTGCGCCTGGGTGCCCCTGCAGCGACAGACGCGGAGCTGATCAGGGCTCTGCATGCCGTCGGCCTGGGCGATTTCGTCGAGCAACTGACCGAAGGCCTGGATACCTGGATCGGCGAGCACGGTCGCAGTGTTTCGGGTGGGGAAGGGCGCAGGCTGGCTCTGGCGCGCGTCTTGCTGGCTGACTTCCGTATCCTGGTGCTCGACGAACCCATGGCCGGTGTCGATTCGGAAACGGCGGCGACAGTGGCGGAAAGGCTGGTGCCCTGGCTGGAAGGTCGAAGCGTGGTCGTGCTTTCGCACGATCCGAAGGTGCTGGTGCGCTATGACCGCCGCTATCGATTCACCGACGGTTCGCTCGCGGCCGATTGAGTCAAGACACCGCTGGACAGGCCTGCGCGCCGGCGCAGACCCGCCCAGGGATTTGTTGAGGTGCGAGGCTTCAGTCGCTGGCCGACAGATCCACGGTGACCGTGAAGGCACCGCGCAGCTCGCCCGGCGCGAAGCCCGTGGCCTCGTCCTGCGGATAGAGCTTGTCTATCGTTTCGGCCAGTTCCGGGTTGATGTTCTCGCCATGGCAGACAACGCATTGCGACCCCATCGGGATCGCTTTCATGTACCGCCCGACGCGATTGCCGTCGACAGTCTCGACCTCCCACGCTTCCAGTCCGGCAGGATCGGCGCCTTCGGCCATGCGCGCTTTGAACCGCCGCAGCACGGACGCTTCCCAGCCATCGGCCGCATTGTCCGGATTGCGGACCCGCAAAGCGGTGCGGGCGACCTCGAAACGGCTTCCGGAAACACGCGCGGCGATTTTCGGCGCTTCGACCTTGCATATCTGAACGCCGCCTGCGGGGCCTTCCTCCGATAGCGCCTCGGTCAGGGTTGCGACCAGCTGCTTGCCCAATTGCCCGCTTTGCTGACGCGCCTCGGGGACCCAGTCGGGCGGCGTATCATCGCTGCAGGCAATCAGTGGAAACAGCAGCGTCGCGGCCAGCATCGCATTGCGCGCATTCATTCGAATGCGGTCCCGGGCCGTTTGCCCATTGCGGCGAGAATCTTTGCCAGGGGGCAGAAACCGGTAAAGGCGGCCTGGAACATGTTGACGCCGACGAACGCCGTCAACCACAGCCAGTGGATGCTGTGCAGCTG
>JAGXKW010000002.1:0-18574 GCA_018334995.1 Wenzhouxiangellaceae bacterium | reverse complement strand
TGGCTGATGGACGCCCCGCCCGAGACGCGCGAACAAGCCCGGAAAATCCGGGAACGCGCGATGCGGATCCCGATGCTTCGCGACACCATGGTCGCGGGCGACGGCAAGGCGATTGCGCTGTACCTGCCGATCACGCACAAGGATTTCTCCTGGAACGTTCGGCAGTCCGTGCTGGAATTCATTGCCGACTGGCCGGAAACCGACCAGGTCCACATCACCGGCCTGCCGGTGGCCGAAGACACCTTCGGCGTCGAGATGTTCTATCAGATGGCCATTTCCGCACCGCTCGCGATGCTGGTGATCTTCATCCTGATGTGGTGGTTCTTTCGGAATATCGTATTGGTGATCTCGCCGATGATCGTGGCCATGGTGACTTCGTTGTCGACCATGGCGCTGCTGGTGGCGACCGGCAACACCATCCACATCATGAGCTCCATGATCCCGATCTTCATCATGCCGATCGCGGTGCTGGACTCGGTGCACATTCTTTCGGAGGCCTTCGACTGCTATGGCAAGTACAAGGACCGGCGCAAGACGATGCACGTGGTCATGCGCCAGCTGTTCCGGCCGATGCTGTTCACCTCGCTGACCACGACCGCCGGATTCGCTTCGCTGGCGCTGACTCCGATTCCGCCGGTGCAGGTGTTCGGCGTGTTCGTCGCCATCGGCGTGATGCTGGCCTGGCTGTGGAGCATCCTGTTCATTCCAGCGTATTTCATGATGATTCCGGAAAAGCGGCTGGAACGCTTCGGGCACGCCGAGGGAGACGATTCCGGTGCGCGAACCCCGCTCGGCCGGCTCCTGGCCGGCGCCGGTCCGGCCGCAATTCGCGGGCGCCACGTCGTCACCCTGGTGGCACTGGCCCTGGTGGCCGTTGCCGCTTACGGGATCACCCAGATCCGGATCAACGACAATCCGACCAAGTGGTTCGATGAGTCCCATCCCATCCGGGTCGCCGACCGCGTACTCAACGAACACTTCGCCGGGACCTATACGGCATTTCTCGAGCTGCAGGACATGACCGCCGATTCGACGGAAACGGTCTCGCAGGAAGTCGCCGCGGCTTTGAAGGCGCGCGCCGTGGCGTTGCGCGCCGAAGAGGACACGGGGCAGGCCGAAATCATGGCCCGCGCCGCCGAACTCGCCGCCTCGATAGAGGCCGCCGATTCGGCGGCCTGGTTTGCCCGAATGCAGCAGCGCCTGCAGGACCGGGCCGATGAAAGCGACGACCCGTTTGCCTGGGACGACGCCTGGCTGCTGGTCGACGACCAGCGCAGCAAGCTCGAGACCTTCAAACGCCCCGATGTGTTGAAGTGGCTGATCGAACTGCAGGAATACCTGCTTACCGACGAACGGGTCGGCAAGGTCAACAGCCTGCCCGATATCGTTCGCGTGGTCCATCGCGAACTGTTGGGCGGGGACCCGGACGAATTCCGCATTCCGGACCGCGCCGACACCGTGGCGCAGACTTTGCTGACCTACCAGAACAGCCATCGCCCGCAGGATCTCTGGCGCTTCGTAACGCCGGACTATCGCAAGGCCAACCTGTGGATCCAGATGTCTTCCGGCGACAACCAGGATATGGAACACGTCATGGCCACGCTGGATGAGTTCATGCAGGCCAGGCCCGCACCGGCCGGCATCGAGGCCGACTGGTTCGGGTTGACCTACATCAACGTCGTGTGGCAGGACAAGATGGTCAGCGGTATGCTGATCGCTTTCCTGAGTTCGTTCGCCGTCGTGCTGGGGATGATGACGCTGCTGTTCCGTTCGCTTCTGTGGGGCGTGCTGGCGATGATTCCGCTGACCGTCACGGTGGGCCTGATTTACGGCCTGATCGGCCTGATCGGCAAAGACTACGACATGCCGGTGGCCGTGCTCAGTTCGCTGAGCCTGGGGCTTGCGGTCGATTTCGCGATCCATTTCCTGACCCGCACGCGCCAGTACTATCAGCAGAACCGCAGCTGGACCGAAACCGCGCGCAAGGTGTTCGGCGAACCGGCCCGGGCGATCAGCCGCAACGTGATCATCCTGGGCGCCGGATTTCTTCCGCTGCTGGCCGCACCACTGGTGCCGTACCAGACGGTCGGCGTGTTCATTGCCGCGATCATCTTCTCGGCCGGGGTCATCACGCTGGTGCTGCTGCCCGCGCTTGTGACCTATTTCCAGAATGTACTGTTTCGCCGGCTCGATGCCGCCAAGGAGCGCTGAAATGCAATACCCGAATCATTTTCCAATCCGAGCCATGCTGGTGGCTGCGGGTCTGTTGCTTACGCTCGATGTATCGGCCCAGCCGTCGGTCGACGAGATCGTCCATCGTGCGAACCTGGCAGCGTATTATCAGGGCAAGGACGGACGTGCCCAGGTCCAGATGACCATTACCGACAAGCAGGGACGCGACCGCGAGCGCCGCATGATCATCCTGCGCCGCGACGAATCCGACACCGATGCGCTGAAAGATAACGCCTACTGGGGCGAGCAGAAGTATTACGTCTACTTCCAGCGTCCTTCGGATCTGAACCGGACCGTATTCATGGTCTGGAAGCATCTCGAGTCCGATGATGACCGCTGGCTCTACCTGCCGTCGCTGGACCTGGTTCGCCGCATTTCGGCGACCGACAAGCGCAACAGCTTCGTCGGTTCCGACTTTTTCTACGAGGACGTATCCGGGCGAAACATCGACCTGGACACGCATGAACTGATTGACACCACCGACGATTATTACGTCGTCAAATCAACGCCTAAACGCCCGGAAGAAGTCGAATTCGCCTGGTACGAAAGCTATATCCACACCGACAGCTTCATTCCGGTACAGATCAGCTATTACAAGGAAGGCGGCGAGAAATATCGCGAGGCCACCGCGCTGAAGGTCGAAACCATCGACGGTTATCCGACTGTGACCAACAGCCGGATGAAATCCCTGGAGACCGGTTCCACGACGACCATGGAATACTTGAGTGTCGAATACGACGTGGGCCTGCCCGAAGACATCTTCACCGAGCGCTACCTGCGGCGCGCGCCGCGCGAGCACTTGCGGTGAGTGTTGCGCAAAAGCGTTGAACGGAAGAAAAGCAGGACACGAAATTGAAGCTACATGCAACCGCTGTTCAGGTGCGGTATTTCGTCATGCCCTTCGTGCCTTCTTCGCGTTCTTGGTGTAAATCCTTTTCTAGACTTTATGGCGCGCTACTATCACTTTCGAATCAAGATGAGTTCTGCGAATACATTGATATTCCTGGCTCTGTTCATTGCGCCGAGCATGATTGCTGCGCAAGACGACGAGGCGGAGCGAAAGCAAACGGAGCGCGAGCCCCCGGTGTTGCCTGAAGGGTTGGGTGGCGAGGCGCCACAAGTCGATGAAGCCGAAGCCACTGACGGTACTTCGGCCGGGCCGGCGCTGCCGCAGGGGCTGGGTGGGCCGAAAGTCGAATCGCGCGGCGACGGACCGCCGCAGGTGCCGGCAGGGCTGGATGGCGAAGACGCGTCGGGGTCGCCTGCTGAAAGCGCTGCCGACCGGAGCGCGCCACCGGGTGGTTTCCTGGCCGGTGTCACGGGCTTCTGGGACACCCGGGTCGGCATGCGTGTGCGTGACGATCCGAATCAGCGGACGACTTCGCTGGGCGAGACGCGCCTGCAGCTTTCGCGGGACCAATATGCCGGCGACGTTTCTTTTCGCCTTACCGCCGACCTGGTGTACGACAACGTTGCCGACGGCCACAAGCTGCAACCGGAACAGGGGCGGGGATGGCTGGATCTGCGTGAGGCCTATCTGGCAACCCCGCTGGGATCCTCCATGGACGTGCGCGCCGGGCGCCATGTGCTGACCTGGGGCGTGGGCGATCTGCTGTTTCTCAACGACCTTTTTCCCAAGGACTGGAATTCATTTTTCGCCGGGCGAGACGTCGAATACCTGAAGGCGCCGTCCGACGCGGTGCGCGTGGCCTTTTTCGGCGATATGCTCAATCTCGACGTCGTCTACACGCCGAAGTTCGATCCTGACCGCTTTCTCGACAATCGTCGCCTGTCTTTTTTCGATCCGCGCTTTGGTCGCGTGGTCGGCAGGGATGTCGAGTTTCGGCCGCAGCGGCCCGACGACTGGTTCGGCGATGACGAGTGGGCCTTTCGCCTGCATCGCATGCTGGGCGGTTGGGAAGTCGCCGGCTACGGCTATCGCGGTTTCTGGAAGAGCCCGGAAGGTTTCGACCCGGACTCCGGCCAGCCGCTTTTCCCGCGCCTGAGCGCCTGGGGCGGCAGCATCCGCGGACCGCTGCATACGGGAATACTTTCGGCTGAAACGTCGTGGTATCGATCACGCGACGACTTGTCCGGAACGGATCCATTTGTGCCCAACAGCCAGTTCCGGTTTCTGATCGGCTACGAGCAGGAAATCATCCCCGACCTCACGCTGGGCGGCCAGTATTACCTGGAGCGCACGCTCGATTTCGATGCATTGGAGCGCAATCAGCCATCGGGATTTGCCGCACCCGACGAGAACCGGCACCTGTTCACGCTGCGCGCAACGCTGCTGACCCATTCCCAGAACGTGACCTGGTCCCTGTTCACGTTCGCTTCGCCGTCCGACGAGGATGCCTATTTTCGCGGGTCATGGGCGTGGAAGGCGACTGATGAATGGCGACTTACGGCTGGATTCAATCTGTTCGAAGGGCGTGAGCGCGACACTTTCTTCGGCCAGTTCGAAACCAACTCGAATGCATATATCGGACTGCGATATGGATTCTAGGCTGCCCGACCGGCCGGCGATTCGTTCGAATCCGGCTGGAAATGATCGAAATTCGCATGAGTTGCCGTTTCGATTTTCCACGATGCTGCCCGCTTTTCGCGGCATAGGGGGCAGTCGCGGCCACCGAGGGCCTTTGCAATCCGAAGGGTTTCGTGAATATCGACGAATTTAAGCGCAACCCGAACTACCGGAATATCTTCTCGGCCGGCGTTTGCGTGGCCATCCCGCCCGTGGAGCCGATGCCGCTTCCGGTAGGCGCGCCGAAGACCGGTTACATGATCGAATCGATGGTGACTGCCGTCGTGCATAACATTGCCGCCGAAATCGAGGGCGGCAGCGCCGATGCCAAGGGTACCTGGAATGCAATCTGCCTGGCCGACCTGGGCGATACCGGCGTCGCGTTCGTCGCGTTGCCCCAGATCACGCCGCGCAATGTCACCGGGGCCAGCAAGGGCGCATGGGTGCACTGGGCAAAGGTTGCGTTCGAGAGGTACTTCCTGCGGAAGGTCCGGAAAAGGGCATGCCGAACCGGTATACGAACGCTACGTGTTGCGGGCAATGGGCATCAAGCGGCTGCGCGACGCAGCGAACTGAATCCGGCTCGAGCGCTAAAGCGCAACGGGCACGAAACCCGGCCACGTTCGGTCAGTGCCGGTTTGCGGTTCTCGCGCGCAGGGATTCGGTCAGATGCGGCTCGATTGCCTTGCGGATGGGCGTGATCAGCTTGAACGGTGCGGCGATGATATGTCCCGACTGCAACCAGTTGTCGCCGCCGGCGATGTCCATCACCACGCCGCCGGCCTCCTGCACGAGCAGCGCGCCGGCCGCCGTGTCCCAGGGCTTGAGCGCCAGTTCCCAGTAGCCGTCCAGCCGCCCGCAGGCGACGTAGGCCAGATCCAGCGAGGCTGCGCCGGCGCGCCGTACGTCTTCGCACTGGTCGAACAGCGTGCCGAACATTTCCATGTAGGCCGGCATCAGCCGGCGGCTGCGAAAAGGGAAGGCCGCAGCCAGGACTGCAGTCGAAAGGGTGGACCGGCCCGAAACCCGGACCCGGCGGTTGTTCAGGGTTGCGCCCTGGCCGCGGCTGGCGGCGAAGAGCTCGTCGCGGGCCGGGTCGTAGACCACGCCGTGCTCGATGCGGCCCTTGACCGACAGCGCGATGGAAATTGCGTAATGCGGGATGCCGCGCAGGTAATTGCTGGTGCCGTCGATGGGGTCGATCAGCCAGACGTTTTCGCTGTCGCCCGTCTTGCCGTGTTCCTCGCCGAGAATCTCGTGGTCTGGATAGCGCCGGCCGAGTTCGTTCCGGATCAGTTCTTCGCAGGCCTTGTCGATTTCGCTGGCGTAGTCCCCCCGCGCCTTTCGCTCCACCGGGATCGAGTCGACCCGGTCGCGGTATTTCATGATCAGGTCGCCGCCCTTGTGCGCGGCCTCGATGGCGGTATTGAGAAAAGGGTGGCTCAAGGCTGAATGGTTCCTGCGTGCGCAGTGGCGAATGTTAGCAGATCGCTTGCCTGCCGGCTTCGTCGGCCGGCTTGTCCGCCGACCGCAAAAACGGGATTTCTGCACGCTTCCGAACGCTTGCGCAGGCTAGAATCCTCGGCATGAACACTCTTGCCGATATTCGAATCGTGCTCGATCACACCTCGCACCCGGGCAACATCGGTGCGGCAGCGCGGGCGATGAAGACGATGGGGCTGGTCGACCTTCACCTGGTCGAGCCGGGCAGTTTCCCCAATGCCCAGGCCACGGCGCTGGCCTCCAGCGCCGACGATCTGCTGGACCGCGCGCGGATCCATTCCACGCTTTCGCAGGCGCTGGAAGGCTGCACGCTCGTGTTGGGCACCAGCGCGCGTCGGCGCAGCGTCGCACAGGAACGGCTCGAGCCGCGCCAGGCTGCGAACCGGGCGCTCGCCGAACCCGGGCAGGTGGCGATCGTGTTCGGCTGCGAGAAAAGCGGCCTCGACAACGCGGCACTGGATCGTTGCCACGCCCTGGTCAGCATCCCGACCGGTGTCGACTACATGTCGCTGAACTTGTCCCAGGCGGTACAGGTGCTCTGCTACGAACTCCACCTGGCCGCCCGGGACGCCCGGTCGACGCATGCCGAAGAGGTCAGGGCGCTTGCGACCGCCGAGCGGATGGAAGTCTTTTTCGAGCGTCTGGAGCGCACCCTGGCCGCGGTCGGGTTTTCCACGCCGGGACAGACCGAGACGTTGCACAGGCGCATGCGCAGGCTTTTTCAGCGTGCACGGCTGGACGATGACGAGTTGAACATGCTCAATGGTATGCTGTCTCGGACGCTCAAACTCGCGGCGAGCCACGACCATCCGCAAACGCGGCCTCATGAGCAACAAGACCCCCAATCCGACGGATAACGAGGACCGCTATCGGCGTATCTGGGACGTGGTCGCCGGCATTCCCGCCGGCTGCGTCCTGAACTACGGCGAGGTCGCGCGGCTGGCTGGATTGCCGGGCCGCGCGCGACTGGTCGGCCGGGCGTTGGGGCTCGCGCCGAGATCCATGCGGCTGCCCTGGCATCGCGTGGTCAACGCCCAGGGGCAGATCAGCTTCAAGCCCGGTGGAGCCAAGTACAGACGCCAGTGCGAACTGCTGGAAGCCGAAGGAGTCGCGTTCGTCGACGGCGCCATCGACCTGGAAGCGCATGCGCCGTCAAGGGCTTTGGACCGGATGCTCTGGGGACCCTAGAAAATCGGTCCAGGGCTACTGCGCGAACCACTGGCGGCGTCCGGCGGTGCTCGCAATCCTCATGTACAAATTCGTACATTGCGGTTGCTGTGCGCCGGCGGCCACCGCCAGAGGTCCGCTCGCTATGCCCTGCAGCGATTTTCTGCGTTGCTGTTTCTGGTGGCGTGCGGCGAAAGACGGGTTCCGGTTTCGGGTTTCCGGAAACCCGAAACCGGAAACCTGAACCCGGAAACCACGAGTCTCGCTTACGCTGCCTCGCTGGACTTTCCGACCTCGTGCAGGTGCACGTCGCGCTGGGGGAAAGGGATGGTGCAGCCGGCCGCCTCGAGTTCGGTTTTCAGTTGTTCGAGCAGTTCGTTGCGGACCTGCCAGTAATCCGCCGAAGCGACCCAGGGCCGTACCGCGAAATTGACGCTGGAATCGGCCAGTTCCATCACCCAGACGACGGGTTCGGGCTCGTCGAGCACGTTGTCGTGGGCCTTGATGGTTTTTTCGATGGTTGCGCGTGCGGACTTGAGATCGTCGCCGTAGTCGACGCCTATGATCAGGTCGATGCGGCGCGTATCGTGGGCCGAATAATTGGTGATGGTGTCGTTGGTGATCTGGCCGTTCGGCACGATCACGCGGCGATTGTCCGGGGTGTTGAGCATCGTGGTGAAGATGCCGACCTCGTCGACCGTGCCCGAAGTGCCGCCGGCTTCGACGAAGTCACCCTTGGTGAACGGACGGAAGAGCACCAGCATCACGCCCGATGCGAAATTGCCCAGGGAGCTCTGCAGCGCCAGGCCGACGGCCAGGCCGGCCGCACCGAGCACCGCGATCAGCGGGGTGGTCTGGATGCCGAGCTGTCCGATCGCTGCGATGACGACGGCCACCAGCAGTATGGCGTAGAGAATGGCACCGAGGAAGGCGACCAGCATGGGGTCCAGGCCTCGAGCGGCCATCAGTTTCGAAACCGATCTGCGCACCAGCTTGGCAACCCAGCGGCCAATGATGAATATCAGCAGCGCGGCCAGAATCTTCCAGCCCCAGGCGATGATCGTCGCCAGATCGATGTTCTGAATGTATTGCTGAATCGCTTCCATGTCGTGCCCTTGTTTGAGTTGTCGATACCATGTTCTAAATATAGCGCGACCCGGCCTTCCCGTCATTCATGTGAAACCCGTCACGCTGCTTTTCGATCCGAGTATAGCGGGCACTGCAAGGCAGATGCGTGGCAGAAATGAAAATAATCTTTAAACGCGGGCTCAAAACCAGTCTCCGCCATGGGTCAGCGTCTGCTCGATCTGGTCGCCGAGTTCGGCCAGTTGTTGCACGGATTCCAGCACCAGATCCCCGCTGACGTAACGATAGCCGATGTTCTTGCACAGCTTCAGGAACGGCACGCCTTCGAGGTCGCCGACCGCGAGATAGCCGACTCGCAGCATCAGGTTGACGCGCAGGATCTTCAGCGGATCGTGGGAGCCCAGCGGCCCCACCGTGGTCTCCAGGTGCAGATGGCGGTGATCGTCGTCGTCCTTGATCTCGGCCAGGAACACGCTTTGGTGCCGGCCGTTGGCGCCGGTGGAAACTTCCAGTCCCAGCATGAATTTTTCGTCGTGCACGGCGTTGAAATGCGTGCCGGCGAACTCGGCGATCTCGGCGAAGGTTTCCATCATCCGGATTCCAGTCGAATGGCGCCGTCCAGTCGGATGGCCGTCCCGTTGAAATAAGCGTTCTCGATCAGATGGACGCACAAGTCTGCGAATTCTTCGGGCTTGCCGAGCCGCTTCGGGAAGGGCACCGAATCGCTCAGCGCCTGCTGGACTTCCGGCGGCATGATGTCGACCATGGGCGTGTGGAATACGCCTGGTGCGATGGTGTTGACGCGAATGCCGAAGCGGGTGAATTCGCGCGCCATCGGGAGCGTCATGCCGACCACGCCGCCCTTTGACGCCGAGTAGGCTGCCTGGCCGATCTGGCCTTCCCAGGCGGCCACCGAAGCGGTATTGATGATCACGCCGCGTTCGCCGTCGTCGTTGGCTTCGTTGTGCTGCATCCGGTCGGCCGCAGCCTTTGCGACGTTGAAGCTGCCGACCAGGTTCACCATCACCGCCGACTTGAACCGATCCAGCGGCATCGGACCGTTCTTGCCCAGGACCCGGCCGGCGCCAAGGATGCCGGCGCAGTTGACCAGGACGTCGATGCCGCCGAGGAACGATTCGGCGGATCCGACCGACTCGCTGACGTTGTTTTCGTCGCTGACATCGGTCTTGAAGAACCTGGTGTTTTCCTGTCCAATTTCGGCAATGGCTGCGTCGGCTTGCTCGGCATTGACATCGAACAGCGCGAGTTTCGCCCCGTTCGAGGCAAAGCGTCTGGCGACCGAAAGACCGAGCCCGGAAACCCCGCCGGTAATGATCGCTCTGATTCCTGAAGACTTCATGATTGATTGTGACTCCTGCGTCCTGTCATGTCGGATCGTTGCTGCTCGCCGTGGCGCTGAGTGGTCAAAGACTTCAGTCAGCGAAGCATTTGTTGTAGATCGCGGTGCCCGCACGGCTGCCCGGGCGCCCGAGCTTGCCGGCGATCCAGTTTCCGGCGCGCGAAAGTGCCTTGAGATCGACGCCGGTCTGCATACCCATGCCTTCGAGCATGTAGACGACATCCTCGGTCGCGACGTTGCCGGTCGCCCCGCGTGCGTAGGGACAGCCGCCGAGACCGGCGACCGAGCTGTCGACGATTCGGAGTCCCTTTTCGAGGCCGACCAGGATATTGGCCAGCGCCTGGCCGTAGGTGTCGTGGAGATGCACTGCGAGCTTTTCGGCAGGCACGGAGTCCAGCACCGCGTCCAGCATGACGCCCGTCTTCTCCGGCGTTCCCACGCCGATCGTGTCGCCAAGCGATATCTCGTCGCAGCCGGCTTCGAGCAGCGCTTCGGCCACGCGGATCACGTCGGAAATCGGAACTTCGCCCTGGTAGGGGCAGCCCAGCACGCACGAAATATAGCCGCGTACCCGCATGCCATCGGCGCTGGCCCGCTCGATCACAGGTCGAAAGCGTTCGAACGATTCGTCGATCGAGCAGTTGATGTTCTTGCGGTTGAAAGCCTCGGATGCCGCAGAGAATACCGCGACTTCGTCGGCGCCGGCCGCGACCGCGCGCTCGTAGCCTTTTTCGTTGGGCACCAGGACCGGGTAGTGAACGCCGGGCTTGCGTCTGAGGCCGGCCATCAGTTCCTCGGCGTCGGCCAGTTGCGGTACCCAGCGCGGCGAGACGAAGCTGGTGGCTTCGACCACCGGCAAACCGCAGTCTGCGAGCCGATGGATCAGCTTGAGCTTGGTGTCCACCGGCACGTAGCGCGACTCGTCCTGCAGCCCGTCGCGCGGTCCGACTTCAACGATCTTGACGAATTCCGAAGCCATTCGGCGCCTGCAGCCCGTCCATGGTGAGAACGGGATTCATTCTACCGGCTTCGGTCCGGTTCAGGGTTCGAGACGCACATAGGCAACGGTTATCGGCGAAGCCCGTCTTGTTGACTACCCACTCGTCGCGAGTTGCTGCCATGTCGCGTAGATCGGCATTTTGCGACAGCGCGTGCACTCGCTATCAGCGGTCAGCCCGCCTTATTGACCGCCGTCTCGTAGCGTGGCGCCGTCAGGTCCTGTAGCTGGGGCGTTTTGCGAACGAGCGAATTTTTTCAATCCGATGAGTCAGCCGCTCAGAACGTAGCGAGCGCGTGGATGAGGGTGGCCGCCGGCGCGCAGGGACCGCAATTCACGTAGTTGTAAATGAGGATTCCGAGCACCGCCGGACGCCCTCAGGCGCGCGCGCAGTAGTTCTGGGCGGTTGACTCACCAGGCGATGCCGTAATCCTCGCCATAATCACTCGCACCGCCCTGCATCGTGCCGTTTTCCCAGTCGAACCAGATCGCCTGGGTCGGGTTGTAGACCCTGTCGACGACTTCGACGTCGTAGCCCATCTTTTCCAGTTGCTCGATGGAGTAGGGCGTGACGTGGTCGGCCGGCACCTGCAGGCGGCCCGGTTCGGCCTGGTGGGCGCCGAACGAGCTTTGCATCTGGTAGCTCATGATGTTGCCGTGGCCTTCACTGGCCTGCTGCACGTTCTTGCCCCATTCGACCATGGCGAGAAAGAACTGGAGCAGGTTCTGGTCCTGGGTGTCGCCGCCCTGTACCGAGAAGGCCATCAGCGGCCTGCCGTCCCTGATCGCCATGGACGGGGTCAGCGTCACGCGCGGGCGCTTGCCGGGCGCAACCACGTTGTACGGGTTCAGCGCCTCGTCGAGCACGAAGCTCTGCATGCGCTGGCTGAGCCCGATACCCGACTCGCCGGCGATGAAAGCAGGCACCCAGCCGCCCGAAGGCGTGACCGAGACCACCCAGCCGTCGGCGTCGGCGGCCTGGATGGCAGTGGTCCCGGCGCGGAACGCTTCGTCGGCGGTCATTACACCGGCCTGCTGGAAGCCTTCCTCACCGGCCGCTTCGGCCTCGGGTGGATTGAGCTTCCAGTTCTGTCGCAGTTCCTCGAACGGATTCACGCCCTCCTGGAAAAGGTACGGGTCGCCGGGCAGATAGTCGGTCAGGTTGCGATCGTCGGGGATCAGTTCACGCCGCATCGCGGCGTATCCTTTCGCGAGCAGGCCGGCCACCGGTTCGGCGGGCGGGAAGTCCGGATCGCCATAGTAGAAATCGCGGTCGGCGAAAGCCAGGTTCATGGCCTGGTAAAGCGTGTGAATGTAGCGCGCAGAGTTGTAGCCCATGGCCTTGAGGTCGAAGCCTTCCAGGATGTTGAGCGCCTGCAGCATCACCGGGCCCTGGGTCCAGGTGGTGAGCTTGTACACGTCGATATTGCGGTAGCTGGTGGTGACCGGTTCCTCGAACTTGACCTCCCAGTTGGCCAGATCTTCCATGGTGAACAGGCCGCCGGCTTGGCGCGTCGATTCGACGATCTCCTCGGCGATGTCGCCGGTATAGAAGCGGTCGTAAGCGGCCTGGATGGCCTCCTTGCGCGATTTTCCGGCATCCAGCGCTTCGCGTTCGGTCTCGACCAGTTTTCTGAGCGTTGCGGCCAGGTCGGACTGAACGAAGTCTTCGCCTTCCCTGGGCGCCGCGCGCCGGTCCGGATTGTCCGGGTCGTGGTGGGGCAGGAACACGGCGGTCGACGAGGGCCAGCGTTCCAGCACCGCGCGGCGGCGCTCCATGTTGTCGGCCTGGGCTTTCTCGATCGGATAGCCATCGGCCATCTCGATCGCCGGCGCCAGCACTTCGGCCAGGCTCAACCTGCCGTATTCGGCCACCATCTGCATAAGCGCACCGGGCGTGCCGGGCGTCACGGCGGCCAGCGGGCCGTATTCGGGCGGATACTGCATGCCCTGTTCGCGAAAGAACTCCGGTGTCGCGCCGGTGGGCGCGACGCCCAGGCCGTTGACGCCGATGACCTTCTTCAGTTCCGGGTGCCAGATCAGCGCCTGGGTTTCCCCGCCCCAGCCCAGCGTGTCCCACATGGTGGCGGTGGCTGCCAGCATGGCGGCTGCGGCGTCGACGGCGTTACCGCCTTTCTGGAAGGCCATGGCGCCGGCGGTCGCACCCAGCGGCTTGCCGGTCACTGCGACCCAGTGCTTGCCGTGCAGTACCGGCTTGCTGGTGTCCTGGGCTTCGACTGGATTCGGGTTCACGGCGAGAGCGACGAGCATCGCGGACAGCGGCGCGCATGCCCGGAAGAGACATGTCCGGAAAAAAGAGAAACGGCGAGTGTGCATATCGGGCTCCGGGTGATTTGATTGGAAGAGCATAGCAAGGGTGTGGAAATGGTTCTGGCCGGGCGCATCTTCACTGCTCCGGTTCGATATTCAGCAACATGACGTCGGCCTCGACCAGGTCGCCTACGGCCGCGCCGATCGCCTTGACGGTTCCGGCAATCTCGGCCTTGATCGAAAGCTCCATCTTCATGGCTTCCATCAGCGCCAGCGTCTGGCCTTCGGCGATCTCGTCGCCCTCGGCGACCAGCAACTGAATGACCTTGCCGGGCATGGGCGCGACGATGCGTCCGCTGCCCTGGCTTGCCGAGGTGACCGATTCGAAGCGGCGGTGCCGGATCACGGTCCAGCGGCGGTGGCCATGGACGATTTCGAGCCGATCGCCGGCGGCATGAATCACCACCCGCCGACTGGCGCCGTCGATGAACAGCGTGCAGCCGGCGTCGGATGTCTGACGGATTCGGACGTCATGTTGTTGGCCGTCGAATTCGAACCGGTAACCGGATTCTCTATCGCCCTTGCATTCGAGTTCGAAGCGTTGGTCGCCGACTTCCAGATCGGTCCAGCGCGCTTCGCGGCCGCCGATGCGCCAGCCGTCGGGACCGGCCCAGGGGGAATTGTCGCCTTGTTCGGCGGCCCGCTCCTGCGCGCCCAGCAGCCAGGCCGCGGCGGCCGCCGGAATCTCGGCCGGAATCCCGGCGTCGCGCGCGAGAATCTCGTCCAGCGCCCGATCCAGCAGGCCGGTGTCGATGCTTGCATCGGCGATCTCCGGCCGTTCGGCAAGTTGAAGCAGAAACCCCAGGTTGGTGGTGAGGCCGCCGACGTGGCTCTCGGCCAATGCCTGCTTGAGCCGGGCCAGCGCCACGGTGCGGTTTTCGCCGGCCACCACCAGCTTGGCGATCATCGGATCGTAATGAACGCTCACCCGATCCCCGGCCTCGACGCCGGTATCGATGCGCGCCCAGGACTGCTCGGGAAAACGCAGCGTGGTGATGTCGCCGGAGCCGGGCAGGAAGCCCTTGTCGGGGTCTTCGGCGTAGATCCGCGCCTCCATGGCATGTCCGCTGCAGGTGATGCGGTCCTGGGAAAGCGGCAACGCCTCACCGGCGGCCACGCGCAGCTGCCATTCGACCAGGTCCAGCCCGGTGACGCGCTCGGTCACCGGGTGTTCGACCTGCAGCCGCGTATTCATCTCGAGAAAATAGAAACCCCGGGCGTCGACCAGGAACTCGACCGTGCCGGCACCGACGTAGTCGACCGCCTGTGCCGCTTTCACCGCGGCGTTCAGAAGCTGCAGGCGAATTTCGGGGTCCAGCCCGGCCGCCGGGGCTTCCTCGATGACTTTCTGATGGCGGCGCTGGCTGGAGCAATCGCGCTCGAACAGATGGACGACATTGCCGTGAGTATCGCCGAAAACCTGCGCTTCGATATGCCGGGGATGTTCAACATATCGTTCGATAATCATGCGTTTGTCGCCAAAAGCTGAAGTGGACTCTCGCCTGGCTGCCGCCAGCGCGTCCGGGAACTCTTCGGCCGAGCGGACGATGCGCATGCCTTTTCCGCCGCCGCCGGCCGCGGCCTTGAGCATCAGCGGAAACCCGACCTTGTCGGCTTCGGCCGACAGCGTTTCATCGGCCTGGTCGTCGCCGTGATAGCCGGGCACCAGCGGAACGCCGGCTTTTTCCATGATCGTCTTGGCGCGCGCCTTGGAGCCCATCGCGTCGATGGTCTCCGGCTTTGGTCCGATCAGCGCGATACCGGCTTCGGCCAGGGCGCGGGCGAAGTCCGCGTTCTCCGACAGGAATCCATAGCCCGGATGCACGGCCTCGGCCGCGGTCTCGCGTGCGATATTGATAATCTTCTCGGCCACGAGGTAGGACTTGTTTGCCTCGGCCGGCCCGATGGCGACCGCCCGGTCGGCAAGCCGCACGTGCAGCGCATCGCGATCGGCCTCGGAATAGACCGCCACGGTCTCGACACCGAGACGTCGGCAGGTCGCGATGACCCGGCAGGCGATTTCACCGCGATTGGCGATCAGGATTCGTTTGAACATGGCAAAGTCTTTTGAAATTCAGAAGTTGGCCGCGGATCGACGCGGATGAACGCGGATACAAGAAAAGGGGAGTGTTCGATTCCAAACGGATAGAACGACGCAGCCCAAGACTTGCACGTCAAGCCAAAGCTTGCTGGGTTCAAACAGAATGCCGCCTTTCATCCGCGATAGTCCGCGTTTAATCCGCGGCGAGTTTTTCCAGATCATAAAATCAACCTGCATTCCATGAGGGCTTGCGTTTTTCGAGGAAAGCTCTCAGCCCCTCCTGGCCTTCGTTCCCGACGCGCAGGCGGGCGATCCATTCGGCGGTAATCGCGTCGAGTTCGCCGGCCGGGCCGTCGAAGGTCTGCACGCGGCGGATCAGCTGCTTGCACTCGGCCACGGCATACGGCCCGCTGGCCAGCAGGGCGTCGGTGATCGATTCGACTTGCGCGTCCAGTGCCTCGGCGGCACAGGTTTCATGGATCAGCCCGATCGCTTTGGCTGCCTGCGCATCGAATCGCTCGCCGGTGAGCATGTAGCGCCGCGCGTTCGCCGCGCCGATGCGCGCGATGACGAAAGGAGCGATCGTGGCCGGAATCAGGCCCAGCCGCACCTCGGTCAACCCGAACTTCGCCTGATCGGCCGCGACCGCGATATCGCAGCACGAAATCAGCCCCACGCCGCCGCCGAAAGCCGCGCCGTTGACCCGGGCGATCGTGGGGCAGGGCAGTTCGTCGAGCTTGCGAAACATCGCCGCCAGCCGTTCCGAATCGGTCCGGTTCTCCGCTTCCCCGGCATCGGCCATGGCCCGCATCCAGCCGAGATCCGCCCCGGCCGAGAAAGACTTGCCCGCGCCGGACAGCACCAGCACCCGCGGCGGTGAGGCGGCCAGCTCGTCGAGCGACTGCGTCAGCTCCCCGATCAACGCCGCGTTGAATGCGTTGTGAACGTCGGGACGATCAAGCATCAAGGTCGTTACACCTGCGTCGTCGGTTTCTTGATTCAGTGGTTGGTTCATGAAAACCCTTTTGCCGCGGATTCGCGCGGATGGACGCGGATTAAAAAAGCTACCGATGTGTTTGCTTGTGAGCATCGGTGAAAACAAGCCTCTTGAATTCAGGACGGTCACCGAAGTTGAGCAGAAGCCCGACCTGCACTCCAGTCGCTTTCAGATAGTTGATTACCTGAGCTTCATGCGCGCGCGTCAGTCGCGTGACTGCTTTCAGCTCCACAACAAGTCTGCTGTCAACCATTAAATCAATACGGAATTCGCCGGCCGGCTTGTCGCGAAACCACACAGTCAGTGGGTACTGCTGGGCGAATGGCACCCCTTCTTCTTTCAATGCAATTGCCATGGAGTTTTCGTAGACACCTTCCGAAAATCCTCGACCCAATTCATTGTAGACCGAATAAAAAATACCGATCACTTGCTGGGTCAGTTCGGAATCAATCAGTCGGGAGTCTTGATCTGCGTTCATCTGCATATACTCGTGGTACGCGACTCTGGTTTGGTTCGGCCGACAGAATAATCCTTCTTTTGCCGCGGATCAGCGCGGATAAACGCGGATTTTTAAATAACTGACTGAATTTTATTTTCACCGCCGCAGGACTTTCTATCCGCGTCCCTCCGCGTAAATCCGCGGCAAAAACATCTTCAAGCCCTTACGAATTTGATTTTCACTGTCGCCAGATTTTTATCCGCGTCCATCCGCGTAAATCCGCGGCAAAAAAGCTTTTACCCTACATCCGGAATACCCCGAACTTCCCCGGTTCGATCGGCGCGTTCAGCGATGCGGCGATGGCCAGTCCGAGTACGCGGCGGGTGTCTATCGGGTCGATGACGCCGTCGTCCCACAGCCGGGCAGTGGCGTAATAGGGATGGCCCTGATCTTCATACTTGTCGCGGATCGGGGCCTTGAATTGCTCTTCCTCGTCGGCGCTCCATGCCTTTCCGGCGGCCTCCAGGCCGTCGCGCTTGACGGTGGCCAGCACGCTGGCGGCCTGTTCCCCGCCCATGACCGAGATGCGGGCATTGGGCCAGGTCCACAGGAAGCGGGCGCCGTAGGCCCGGCCGCACATGGCGTAATTGCCGGCGCCGAACGAGCCGCCGATGATGACGGTGAACTTCGGCACGTGCGAACAGGCCACCGCCGTGACCATCTTGGCGCCGTCTTTCGCAATGCCGGACTGTTCGTACTTCTTGCCGACCATGAAGCCGGTGATGTTCTGCAGAAAAATCAACGGGATGTTGCGTTGATTGCAGAGTTCTATGAAGTGCGCGCCCTTGAGCGCAGACTCCGAGAACAGGATGCCGTTGTTGGCCACGATGCCCACCGGATACCCGTGTATCCGGGCGAATCCGGTCACAAGCGTGGTGCCGTAGCGCGCCTTGAATTCCTGGAACTCCGAGCCGTCGACGATGCGCGCGATGATCTCGCGCACCTCGAACGGGTAGCGGGTGTCGTCGGGCAGGATGCCGTAGATGTCTTCGGCCGGATAGGCCGGCTCGATCGGCGCCTTCCGGTCCAGCTGTTCCTCACCGGTCCGGTTGAAGTGCTCGGCGATGTCGCGCGCCATGGCCAGCGCGTGGGTGTCGTTTTCGGCAAAGTGATCGGCCACGCCCGACAGCCGCGTATGCACGTCGGCGCCGCCCAGGGTTTCGGCGTCCACTTCCTCGCCGGTGGCCGCCTTGACCAGCGGCGGGCCGCCGAGAAAGATCGTGCCCTGTTTCTTGACGATGATCGCCTCGTCGCACATCGCCGGCACGTAGGCGCCGCCGGCGGTGCACGAGCCCATCACCACGGCGATCTGCGGAATGTTCTTCGCCGAGAGCCGGGCCTGGTTGTAAAAGATGCGGCCGAAGTGCTCCTTGTCCGGAAACACCTCGTCCTGCAGCGGCAGGAACGCGCCGCCGGAATCCACGAGATAAATGCACGGCAGGTGGTTTTCCAGCGCGATTTCCTGCGCCCTAAGGTGCTTTTTGACCGTCATCGGGTAATACGTGCCGCCCTTGACCGTCGCATCGTTGGCAACCACGACGCATTCCACGCCCTGGATGCGGCCGATGCCGGCAATCACACCGGCGGCCGGCGCCTCGTCGTCGTACAGGCCGTGGGCGGCCATCGGCGAGACTTCCAGGAACGGGCTTCCAGGGTCGAGCAGGGTGCGTACGCGTTCCCTGGGCAGCAGCTTGCCGCGCGCCAGGTGCTTTTCGCGCGACTTCTCGGGACCGCCGCGCCCGGTGGATTCGAGCAGTTCGCGCAATTGTGTGGCGAGTCCGCGATGGTGCTCTTCGCGCGCGAGAAAGTCCGGATCCTTGCGGTTTATCTGGGT
>JAGXKW010000032.1:29458-34666 GCA_018334995.1 Wenzhouxiangellaceae bacterium | reverse complement strand
GGTTGGTTGGTTGGTTGGTTGGTTGGTTGGTTGGTTGGTTGGTTGGTTGGTTGGCGGGTTGGCGGGTTGGCTGGGTGGCTGGGTGTCTGGGTGGTTGGGTACCGGGGCGCCTGGGACTGAGCCGTTCATGCCCTGGCTGTGGGAGGGGCATCCTGCCCCGATCGGCGGAGGATGCCCCTCCCACAAAAACCATCCTGCGCAGATGTTTTCCGGGAAATCGGAAATCAGCGGCCGACGGTAGGGCCTCGAAAGATGCCATTCATGGTGGCGGAGGCGGATGTGAATCCCACCGAATATTCGGAATACGAATTGTTTGCATTTCGATTCGTGATGACGTATATTGAGTCTCAGTCCATTCGAATCGTGCACAGACGGAGGAAAACCAATGTTCGAGCATCAATTCAGCAAGATGGAGCGCGTCTGGCTGCTGGGCCTTCGGCTCGTGTGGGCCCATTGGCAAAATCCCGGGATCGTGGCGCTGGTCGACCGCCTTTACATGGAAGCCGGCGTCGAACCCTGCGGCACCGGTCTGAAGGCCCTGCTGGCCGGCCTCAAGCATGCCGGCGCCGACCACCTCTATATCGAGCGCTACGACGCCCCCGGGTTGACCGGCGACGAACGCGACCTGCTGGCCGCCCTGAAGGCAAGCTACCTGGACCAGCCGCTCGAAGCGGAAGCGGCGCTCGGGGCGGTGCTGCCGCCGGGACGCACCGATGCAGTGATGGGCGTGATCGAATCGATCACCGGCGGCCTGGCGGCGGTACAGCGCATGCGCGTAACCGGAACGTTGCCCGCGGCCATGGAATCGGCAGCGTGCCACTGAAACCTTTACAGCCACCGCCGCAGAAAACGCCATTGCAAAGGACCGGTACCGGGGTAAAACAGGTCAACCATATCCGTACCATTGCGCCGTGTCGCCCGTGACTTCGCGAATGATTTCAAGCGCCTCGGGCGAGAAATCCGGTGCGTAATAATCCGGCTCGTTCAGCTTGTCGGCGTATTCCGCGCGCACGGGTTCGAAGGCTTGCGGATCAAGCGCGCAATGAGCAAGAATCGCGTCCAGGGTCGATTCCGTGTCGCGACACAGGTCTTCATATCTCACGAAAAGCACTGCATCGCGCACTTCGCGGTCTCGTTCGTGGATCTGCTTCAAATGGGCGTACACGCAATCCCAGTACAGCGCCCAGCCGCGCACCCGCCGACCCGTGTGCCAAGCCTGCTGGATAGCGAGGGCTCGCCGATCGTCGCCGGCATGAATGCAGCGCTTGCCCGGTCCGAACTCGAAATGCCCCGATCGATGCAGATGCGCCGGCACGCGCGGATCTTCGCCGGCGAGGCGCTCGAACAGCCGATCCTGCTTGACCAGCGACGCGATATGGTTGACCGGATTCCGGACCGGCACGATGAACCGGGCATCGGGAAACAGCTTGAGCAGGTAGCCCAGCCGAGTCGTGTTGTAATTGCCCTTCGCCAGGTAACGAGATCTTCCACGGACCAGCAGCAGCTTGCGCACGTGATCTCGATAGAGCGCCTCGAACGCTGGATTCGAAGTCGAGCTGTCCAGCACATGGCTGCGCGCAGGATCGTGCAAGTGATCGAAAAACCGCATCCAGAGAACTTCCTCGACGGCCTCAGGGCTTTCGGACGTGACCATCAAGCGATCCTTGTGCGCCCGCTCCACCGATCGCGCCGGTCCGCCTTGAATGCGCTGCGCCAGCCAGTTGCGCCAGTACGGTGTGTAGACGTTGGGGAAATCGCTGTAGCGATGCGAAGTCACGTCTGGATGCCGCGTCAGTACTTCGGTAAGAATCGTGGTTCCCGAGCGCGCCACGCTCGCCACGTAAATGGGCTTGTCGATCGTCACGCCGTCGATTTCGTCACGCATGACGGCAGTCTCGAGGCTCGCCAGCCAACGCCAGATGCGCGAGGTGGAATCGAACAGCCTTGTCCGCCAGAACAGGCCCGCGGGAACATGCTTGCCTGCGACCTTCGGTGAAGTGGGACTGGAGGAAGTCACGGGTTCAAGCCACAGCCTTCATGCAAAAAGCTCTCGATGCGTGATTATCCCTGAATCCCGCCTTGTTCACCACATGCCCGGGCGGATTGCCGCAACGCTTTAATGCGGCATGCGGGGCCGGCGCGAATCATTGGTGAAGCCGGTTATGGGATAATTCAGCGCCCGGCACGGCGCCCGAGACAAGCTTGTTCGGGAGACTGCCGTCCATCAGCCACCCATGAGCCATGATCGAAGACATACGAACAAGCCTGGATAACGGGTCCACCGCCGAATTCGATCTGGCAATTGTCGGGGCCGGCCCGGCGGGAATCACGCTGGCGCGCGAGCTTGGCGGCCGTGGTTACAGGATTGCATTGCTGGAAGCGGGCGGCATGGAGCCCCCGGACGACGACGCCCGCAAGCTTTACGATGCCGACGTGGTGGGCCTCCCCTACCCGATCCAGGCCTCGCGGCAGCGGTTCTTCGGCGGCACGAGTAACCACTGGGGCGGATGGTGCCGGCCTCAGGACGATGTCGATTTCGAAACCCGCGAATGGATGCCGCTGACCGGCTGGCCGCTCGAGCGAGGTCAGCTGGAGGAGTATTACCACCGCGCTCACGAAATACTGGCCATCGACAGCCGCGATTATGAAGCCGCAAGGCATACCGAGCAATCGGCGCTGCTGCCTGCCGATGAAGCATCGGGCTTTCGCAATGCCGCGTTCCGGTTCAGCCCCCCGCTGCGCTTCAAGGACGCGTTCGGTGCCGAGCTCGAAGCCAGCAACGACATCAGCGTGTTCCTCCACGCCAGCGTCGTCGAGATCGATCACGATGGCGGCCGAATCACACGGGTCGGCATTCGGACGCTGGACGGGCACCAGACAAGCATTCGCGCCGGACGATACGTGCTCGCCGCCGGCGGGCTCGAAGTGCCGCGGCTGCTTTTGCATACGGCTCGGGACGGCGCTCCGGCACTGGGCAACGCATCCGGCTTCGTCGGTCGCTGCTTCATGGAGCATTTCGGCTACACGCCAGGCCATATCATGGCTCGCGCAGGACTGAAATACCATCGCCATCAGGACCGAAACGGACATTCCATAATGCCAGCGGTCGCGCCTCGACCGGACCTGATGCACCGGGAGCGGCTCAACAATTGCTGTCTGCTGTTGACGGCCACAGAACCCGACGCCGCCTGGCCGCCCGGTGCGCTGGCCACCCCGGGTCTCGCCAGGCGGCTAGGCAAAGCCGCCTGGCGCTACAGGGTACAGATGATCAACGAGCCGACTCCGAACCCCGAAAGCCGGGTGTTGCTGTCGGACCAGCGCGACGCCTTGGGCATGCGCAGGCTGGTGCTGGACTGGCGCATCATGGACAGAGACCTCGAAAGCGTAGAAGCAACCGTCAGATACCTGGTTCGCTGGCTGGGCGGCAGCGGTCTGGGCCGGGTACAGTTTTCACGTCCGATAAGCCCGGAAACCACGGAACGGTTCACCGGCGGGATGCACCACATGGGCACAACCCGGATGAGCGCCGATTCCGGCGAAGGCGTCGTCGATACGAACTGCCGGGTCCACGGCACCGAGAATCTCTACGTGGCCTCCAGCGCCGTTTTCTCCGCTGCCGGGTATTCCAATCCGACGTTGACGATCGTGGCGCTGTCGCTGCGACTCGCCGATCATCTCGGAGCGCTCAAGGCATGAACAGAAGAAAATTCATCGCAATGGGAACAGGTGGCGTGGCGCTGGTCGGGGTGGGCGCCGCAGGCGGGGTATGGTTACTGTGCCCCGATCCGGCCGACCTGTTCAGCACCGCCGACATGCACGTGGATGAAATTGCGCGAAGCATGAGCGGCGTGGCCGGCGCGGGACGCGCCTGGCTGGAGGCCAACCCGAACGCCAGTGCCGGCAAGCTGGTGCTCGACGCGCTGGATCTGGATGCCGGACAAGAAATTTCCAGGGGCGGCCTCACCGAATCGCTGGCTGAACGCGTGGAAAGCGAGTTTGCAAATGACCACATCTTCATCCACGAAGACTGGTGGCTGGCGGAAACCGAAGCCCGCCTGGCCGCGCTGCACGTCACCCTGCTCGGCGCCGACGCCAGCGAATCCAGCGCGCCGCGCTTCGAGGACGCGCCCGAGGCAGAACTGGTCTCGCTGCAGCGCTATAACCCTGGAAGCGTCGAGCAAGGCGAACCGCTCAGCCATCCCGGCTTGCCCGAAAACGTGATCTGGTTTGCCACTGCCGCGGCGCCACCACCACGATTTCGCGTCCATATCGACGGCACTTCGCTGACGATCAACGCCAGATCAAGCGGATTTTCGGTACAGGTACCCGACGCCTTGCGTTATCGCCTGTTCGAATCCCCCGGCAGTCATGAAATCTGGTTGTACGATCCGGTGGTCGACCGGCGTCAGCGCCTGGGCGAGTTGCGGGTCGTCGAGGCGGCGAGCGAACGCGACGGCTTCTGCGAAGTCGCAGCCTGGGGGCCGCAGCAGACGCAAGCCGGCGCAACCTTCAACGAGCAGCCCGACGGCGCATCGGCGTTCTGGATCCGCATCGAATGCTTTCCCGAATCCACGGTCGTCACGCTGGACGGCACCGAAATCGATACCACGTTGCGCCCGGCCGACGGGCTGATCACGACGCATATCCTGGATCATTCGCTCTACCGCGAGCCCGGCCAATACCCGGTTGCATTGAAGGATGCACGCACCGGCGAGAGCATTGAAGTCGGAAAATTCGTCGTCACGCCCTGACCCCGAACGACAATCCTCGGGGAAACAGACCTGCGGCAGACTCGGCAAACGCTGAATTCATCAAGACCCAAGGAGTTCCATGATGCGATCTGTTCTTCAAATTATCGCGGCGGCCGTGACCGGGCTGCTGATGCTTGCGGCATGCAACAACGCTGAAAATCCAGGCGAAACGGACTCGGCCGAGACTTCGGCATCCGGCGATCGCGCACCGGTAATCGTCATCGGCGTGGACGGCGCCGAGTGGCAGGTTATCGAAGCGATGGTCGACAACGGAGAACTGCCCGGGTTTCGACAGCTGATGGAAGAGGGCGCCTACGGGCATCTGCTGAATCCGGGCCCGCAGGTGTCTCCGGTCGTGTGGACTACTTTCGCCACCGGCCATTTCGCCCGCGAGCACGGAATCCTGGATTTCGTCTACCCGTATCGAGAGGGCGACAAGCAGCCAGTGGATGCGTCC
>JAGXKW010000032.1:0-28927 GCA_018334995.1 Wenzhouxiangellaceae bacterium | reverse complement strand
GTCATTCAACAGATCCTCGCCGCCCACGGCGGCACCGCCAATATCCTGGTGATCTCCGATCATGGATTCGGCTCGGGCACGGGTAGTTACGAAACCTCGAGCGAACTGCTGTCGGGCAACCACCGGCCAAACGGCGTCATCCTCGCGCATGGCCCCGATATCGCGCCGGGACCCATGCCGGAACATCCCACGATCATGGAGGTGTTCCCCACCGTCGCCAATCTGCTGGACGTTCCCGTCGCCGACACGATCCCGGGTTCGATCGCCTATCCACTGCTCGACGAGGCGTTCACGCGCGATCACCCTCCGCGCTACGTCGACCGCTACGAACTGGACTGGCAGCCGGTCGCCAAGCAACAAGTCGACGCCGGATCGCAGCAGGAGGAAATGGAGTCCCTGCGCGGCCTGGGCTACATCGGCGAAGGCGTAGAATTGAGCGATAGCGAAACCGACGCTCGGCTGGACTTCTGGGCATCCGATCCCAAGCTGGTTGTTCGGACGCTGCACGCAGACGTCACCTACTACTTGCTGCAAGACGACGTCGCAGCGGCCGACCGCGTCACCAACGAACTCAAGCGCCGCAACCCCGAACTCCTGTCGCGCCTGCTCTCACGCGTTGCCGCAAAGATCGAATCGTTCCGCCGCGACGTGCCCGACGGCGAAAATCTGGCCCCGGCGCTGGAGGATTTCCTCGCCCGGCATCGCGCATAAAAGCTCGATCGAAATGCAGGAAGAAACTCAATCCCGCCCGAGAACGAAGCCGGAGGACTGCTGGATACACGCGACGAAATGAAAGCCCCGAGGGATCGCTGCCGGCCCCAACGCTGCCGGTGCTAGAATCTCGACCCTACGTTTCGAGTACCTTTTGGATTACTTCGATGAAAGTACGTTTCGCATTTCTCGGCGCTGCAGCGCTGTCGCTGCTCGTCACCGCGGCGCCAGCCGCCGCCTACATCGGCCCCGGCTCCGGCATCAGCCTGCTCGGGGGACTCTGGGCCGTGCTGGTCGGGATCGTGCTGGCGCTGGCCGCGATCCTGTTCTGGCCGATCCGGTACATGATCAAGCGCAGGCGTGCCCGCAAGAACGCCGGGCAGCCGGAGCCGGCCGAGAAGCCGTCAGAGCATTCAGTCCAGGAGCCCGCCCAGGATCCGGCCATCTCCGGCGGCAACGGCGAATCGAGCAAGTAGCAAACCCATGGATTCCAACTGGACGATGAAATCGCTCCGAGCACTCGGCGTGGCGCTGTTGTGTTGCACCGTTCTTGCACTTTCCGGCTGCGGCTCCGAGCCCGAACCGGCCGAGCAGCGCGTCGTGATTCTCGGCTTTGACGGCATGGACCCGGTGCTGGCCCAACGGTGGATGGATGAGGGCAAGCTGCCCAACTTCAAGCGCGTTGCCGAATCGGGCCATTTCCAGCCGCTGGGCACCAGCAATCCGCCGCAGTCGCCCGTGGCCTGGTCGGATTTCGCCACCGGCGAACACGCCGGCGCGCACGGCATCTTCGACTTCCTGAGGCGCGACCCGGAAACCTACGGCCCGCAATTCTCGATTTCAGAGAACATTCCGCCCGAAAGCCACCTCGATCTGTTCGGACTGAGCATCCCGCTGGGCGAAGGCCAGGTGCTCAACCGCCGCCAGGGCACGCCGTTCTGGACCGACGCCGAGGAACAGGGCGCGCGCGCCTCGGTGCTGCGCGTTCCGGTGACCTACCCGCCCGACGACATTCAGCGCATGCTCTCGGGCATGGGCGTGCCCGACCTGCTCGGCACCCAGGGCACCTACACCTTCTACACCACGACCCGAATGGGCAATACGGGTTCGAGCACGCGGGTAGTCCGGGTGCGTCCAGGCCGCGACGGCAGCATCGAATCGGTGCTGGAAGGCCCGCCGGATCCGCTGCGCGGCGAAGACGCCGAGCCGATGCAGGTACCCGTGACCATGGTCCCGGCCGAACCCGGCGCACGGATCGGGCTCGGAGATACCGAAACCGAACTGCAGCCGGGCGAATGGTCGGACTGGGTGCGCGTGAAATTCGATGTGACCGGGCCGGTCAACGTTACCGGCACCGTGCGCATGCTGCTCGTACAGGATTACCCCCGACCGCGCCTGTATGTCTCGCCGATACAGATCGATCCCATGAATCCGGCGGTAGCGATCTCTTCACCACCCGATTACGCCGCCGACCTGGCCGAGCGCATCGGGCTGTTTCATACCATCGGCATGCCCGAGGAAACCTGGTCGCTGAACGAAGAACACATTTCCGATGCCGCCTGGCTGGAAATGGAAAAGACGATCCTGGCCGAGCGCGAAGCCATGTGGTACGACACCCTGGACCGCAACGACAGCGAGCTTGTGGTCGGCGTATTCGTACAGACCGATCGCGTCAGCCACATGTTCTACCGCGGCCTGGACCCCGAGCACCCGCGCCACGAAGATACCGCGCCGGAGCACCGCGATTCCATCGAGTGGATCTATACCGAGGCCGACCGAATTCTCGGTGAAACGCTGGATCGACTCGAACCGAACGACGAGCTGGTCGTCATCAGCGATCACGGCTTCTCGCCGTTTCGCAAGGCAGTACACCTCAATCGCTGGCTGGTCGACAACGGCTACCTGGTGCTCGAAGACGGCGCCGAAGAATCCGACGTGGTGTTCTCCAGCGTCGACTGGAGCCGCTCGCGCGCCTACGCCCTGGGGCTCAACGGGCTGTTCATCAATCGCGCCGGGCGCGAGGGACAGGGCATCGTCGAAGCCGGCGAACTCGAGCCGCTGAAGCGTGAAATCATCGCTGAACTCGAAGACTGGCAAGAAGTCGAGAGCGCCGATCCAGTGGTTCGCCGGGTGTTCGACGGGCTGGACATCTATCCCGGGGCCGAAGGCAATGACGAGACGCCCGACCTGGTGATCGGCTATCACCGCGGCTACCGGGCCTCCTGGCAGACCACGCTGGGTGCCGTGCCACGATCGCTGATCGAACCCAATCGCCAGAAATGGTCAGGCGATCACTGCATCGACCCGGAGTTGGTACCCGGCGTTCTTTTCTCCACCTTCAAGCCGGACCTCGAAGTGCTTTCGCTCAAGGATATCCGAACCCTGGCCGAAGGCCACATGCACTGATGACTCGCGGCATTCTGGACTGGCCGGGCGTGCTTTTCGGGTGGATCAACGAACCGCTGATCGCTATCTTCCCGGATCCGATCGTGCTGGCATTCTGGGCACTGCTGTCGTCCTGGCTGACGATGTGGGTCTACCGCAGGTTTTCCAACCAGGAAGAAATGGCCGCGCTCAAGCCGCAGGTCAAGGCGATACAGAAGGAGCTTTCGAGCTACGACGGTGAATTCGCCGGCCTGATGCCGTTGATCCGGGAAAATTTCAGGCTTTCCGGCCGCCATATCCTGCTTGCCCTGGGTCCGGCACTGCTCGCCGGGGTGCCGGTGCTTTTCATACTGGTCTGGGTCTCGAATGCCTTTGGAGTGACGATGCCGGCTGCAGGCGCCATTGTCGAGGTTAGGGCAGTTGCCACGGGGTCGGCCGACATGTCGGGCTGGCAATGGCAAGGCGCGGCGGCCGAGAACGTGTCCGAATCGGACGAACCGGGCCGCGCCTGGCGCGTCTCCTGGCCAGCGCCGGGATCGAGCGCAATGCTGATCACGGCACACGGCGAAGACATCCTGGAACTGCCGCCCGAACACCCGGCGCCGGTGGTGCACAAACGACAATGGTGGAATGCGCTCATCGGCAATCCCGCCGGTTACCTGCCGCCGCAAGGCCCGGCCGAGGCGATCTATCTCGATCTGCCGAAAAAGCAGATGCTTGCGTTCGGCCCGGACTGGATGCGCGGCTGGGAATTCCTGTACTTCGTGCTTCTCGTCGCCGGGTCACTCGGGCTGAAGCATTTCTGGCGCATCCATTGACCGGGCACGGGAAAATACCGGCCGCGCCACTTTCACTGCGAGAGGCGTAAGCTTCGAAACCAATCAATCGAGGAAGCGAGACCGATGAAATTTCTGAAATGCGCAATCGTGTTATCCGCAATTTCGCTGGCCCTGTGGGCACAGGCGGCCACCGTCGGCGAGCCGGCTCCTAAATTCGAACTGGCCGACCAGTACGGCGAGACCCATTCGCTGGAAGATTTCAGCGGCCAGTGGCTGGTGGTGTTCTTCTATCCGAAGGCCGACACGCCCGGATGCACCACCGAGGCATGCAATTTCCGCGACAACATCTACGCGATCCGGGGCGCCGGCGCCGAAGTCGTCGGAATCAGCGTCGACTCGGTGGAAGACCAGAAGAAATTTTCCGACAAATACAAACTGCCGTTCACGATCCTGTCGGATTCCGGCGGCGAGACCTGCGACGACTACGGCGTCTTGAGAAGCTTCGGCAGCGCCGAAGTCGCCAACCGCGAATCCTTCCTGGTCGATCCCGACGGCGTCGTGGTCAAGCACTACGAGCGCGTCAACCCGGAAACCCACACCCAGGATGTCATCGCCGATCTGGAGCGGCTGCAGTCGCGAGACTGAAAGGCCCGTTCAGCGCAGGTCCCAGGCCTCCAGCCATTCGGTAGAGACCTTGCGCATGCCGAAATCCTCCACCAGCCGGGCTTCGAAGTCCGGCATATGGCCGGCGCCGTAGAAGATGGCCACATCCCGGGCGCCGGCGCTGAGCTGGTCGGCCAGCACCTCCAGCGCGCGCTCGTTTCGCACCGTGATCAACGTGGAACCGTCGTCGCCGGCAAGCGATTCGAGCAGATCGGCCTGCTCCGACAGCTGGGCGGCCAGCAGGCGCTTGAGCGCAAGCTGCCGGTCGTCTGCAAACAGCACCTTGATGAAATCGGCCTCCTGGCCGGCCGCGTTGCCGGCCCCCTGTTCGGCCATGGCCAGCGCCCAGCCGCGGAACATCATGCCCATGACCGACTCGCCGCGGTCGCGCATGCTCGCCGAGAACGCATCCGGCGTCAGGTCGGCGTGCACCATGTTGTCGCGCCGGTAATCGATCTCGTCGAGCTGGAACGCCAGGCCCAGGGCGTTCTTCATGCCGCCCTGCAACAGACCCACCATTGACGGCCGCGCGCCGGACGAAGCGGGCGAAGCACCCGGCTCGGCGACCAGTTCATAAAGCACCACCTCGTAATCGGCCAGGCGGCGGTCGATCGCCTCGAAATAGGCGCGATCGGCCACGTGCACCGCGCTGACCAGGTCGATGCGCGCCCCCGCGGCATTCTCGAAACCTGCGACAGCCACCTCCAGCGCTTCGGGGGCGCCGTCGTCGGCCCGGGTCTGGCGGATGTAATCACCGTCGTCAGCCTGCGCCTGGACCGCCAGGCCCGACAGAGAGAGCAGGAAGGCCGAAACCATTCCGGTGATGTTCGAAGCCCGCGCACGCATCATGGCGTCATTATGCACGCGGCGCGCATGCCGGGCATGCCGGCGCGCACCCGCTGCTATCATTTCAGGTTTACGGCAAGCTCGATGAGGGGATGACATGTGCGGAATTGTTGCGGCCGTCGCCGAACGCGACGTAGTCCCGCTGCTGATCGACGGTCTCAAGCGGCTGGAATACCGCGGCTACGACTCGGCCGGGCTGGCATTCATCGACGCCGGGTCGGCGCTCGTCCGGGAACGCTCCGTTGGCAAGGTCGCGGCGCTGGCCGAGGCATTGCACGACGGCCATGCCGGACGGACCGGGATCGCCCACACGCGCTGGGCAACGCACGGCCGCCCCAGCGAAGCCAACGCGCACCCGCACTTGTCCACCCAGCGCATCGCCGTGGTCCACAACGGCATCATCGAGAACTACCAGCAGATCAAGCAGGCGCTGGAAGCCGACGGTTACGCGTTCGATTCTCAAACCGATACCGAAATCATCGGTCACCTGATCCACAAGGCGCTGCGCTCTCATGAATCGATGCTGGCAGCGTTGCGGGCCGCCATCGCTCAACTGGAGGGCAGTTACTCGCTGGCCGTGCTCGACGCCGAGCGCCCGGACCGCGTATGGGGCGTGCGCCAGGGCAGCCCGTTGGTCATCGGGGTGGGCGTGGGCGAGCATTTCCTGGCCTCGGATGCCGCCGCGCTGGTGCCGCTGACCCAGCAGATGATCTATCTCGAGGACGGCGACATCGCCGAGGTGACTCGCACGGCCATCGAAATCACGGATGCCGACGGGCAGCCGATGAAGCGCCCCACGCGCATCTCGTCGATTCCTGCCGACAGCGCCGACCGGGGCGACTTCCGGCACTTCATGCTCAAGGAAATCCACGAACAACCCGCCGCCATCGCCGCGACCCTGGACGGCTATCTGGAGGGCGCCGAAATCCTGCCCGGGATGGACCCGGAAATCCTGTCGCGGGTGCGGGCGATCCACATCCTGGCCTGCGGCACCAGCTACCACGCCGGCATGGTCGCGCGCTACTGGATCGAGGCGCTGGCCGGCATCCCCGTGATGGTCGAGATTGCCAGCGAATACCGCTATCGGGAACCGGCCGTGCCGGAAGGCACGCTGATGCTTGCGATTTCGCAGTCGGGCGAAACCGCCGATACGCTGGCGGCGCTGGAGCTGGCTTCCGATCGGCGCTACGTAGGTCGGCTGGGCATCTGCAACGTCCCCGAAAGCGCGATCACGCGCATCTGCGACCACGTCCTGATGACCCGCGCCGGCCTCGAAATCGGCGTCGCCTCGACCAAGGCCTTCACCACGCAGCTGACCGTCCTGCTGCTGCTCAGCGCCGCGCTGGCGCGCCAGAACGGGCTGGACGCAGGACGCCTGCGCGAAGTGATCGACTCACTGGGTGAGGTCGTGCAGCAGGCGCGCGAAGTGCTGGCGCTGGATCCGCACATTGCCCGGATCGCCGCCGGCATCGCCGACAAGTCGCATGCCCTGTTCCTGGGGCGCGGCCCGGAATTCCCGATCGCGCTCGAAGGCGCGCTCAAGCTCAAGGAAGTCTCGTATATCCACGCCGAGGGCTACGCGGCCGGCGAACTCAAGCACGGCCCGCTGGCGCTGGTCGACGAGGATCTGCCGGTCATCGTATCGGCCTCCAGCAATCACCTGCTGGAAAAACTCAAGTCCAACCTCCAAGAAGTGCAGGCACGCGGCGGCCAGGTGTTCGTATTCGCCGATCGCAACGTGACGCTGGACAGTTCCGACGGCATCGAAGTGATGCACCTGCCGATTAAGCACACGGTGGCTTCGCCCATTCTGCAGGTGCTGCCGCTGCAGCTTCTGGCCTACCACGTCGGCGTGCTGCGCGGCACGGACGTCGATCAGCCGCGCAACCTGGCCAAGTCGGTCACGGTCGAGTAGCGCAGCCGCTCGAAGATTCTTGTCGGCGCGCGACCGAAGATTTCTGTAAAGACCGTCCAAAAAAAAGCGCACCCGTTCGAGAAACGGGTGCGCGTCCTTCCTGTCACCCGCACTTCAGACGTGTGGGCGCGCGGCCGGATCGAACCCCTTCACCGGACCGCTTTCAGGCTCCCCTTCCCCGGTAATTCAGTTGGCCATGCGGGCCGGCGCGTTCAACATTTCGTCGCTGTCCGACAACTCGTAGTCGGTATCTTCCGACTCGAGGTTGACCAGCCAGTCGAGAATCGCTTCTTCAGCGACCATCGCGTCGAAATTTGCCGATTCAATGCTGCTCAGGTCCATGTCGTTCTCCTCGTGATTTCGTGCTTGTGAATCAAACATCCAAAAACTTCCCGATTCGGTCTTGATCCTGCAACAGCAACAAAGATGCAAACGGCATGCCAAAGATATCCCGGTCGCCCGGATCGCCTTTATTCAGGGGGAAATCGACATCTCGGGGGATCGGCCCGGGTGACGCAAAGTGACAATAATGGACAGAAATTCCGCCGTTTTCGTCACCCTCGACCGGAACCGGACAGGGGACAATACGCGTCCTCCCGTTTTGCCGGAACGTCCGATGCCCGTCGCACACCGCTTCGCCCTGCTGTTCATCTGTCTGATCTGGGCGGGCAACTTCATTGCCTCGGCGACCGCCGTGGATCACCTGCCGCCGGTCACGGTGACTGCCATGCGCTTCGCGACAGTGCTCGTGCTGCTTTTTCCGTTCCTGCGCCGGCCACAGCCAGGTCAGTGGCTGAATCTGCTGATCGCCTGCTGGTGCATGGGGGCGCTGCACTTCGGTCTGGTATTCATGGCGCTGGAACGGTCTGCGGACGTCTCGTCGGTCGCGATCCTGATGCAGGTCTACGTACCCATTTCGACGATCCTGGCGGTGCTGATACTCGGCGAACGCATCGGCTGGCGTACCGCAACCGGCATCGCGGTGGCCTTCGGCGGCGTGCTGGTGGTGGGCCTGGACCCGATCGTTCTGGCCCAGCTCGACGTGCTGGCCATGGTGCTCGTCTCGGCGTTTTTTCTCGGGCTGGGAACGATCTTCATGCGCCGTGTCCAGGGCGTCGGACTGTTCAGCTTCCAGGCCTGGAATGCGCTGCTGTCGCTGATTCCGCTGGCCGCGCTCGCGCTGGTCGTCGAATCTCCGGTCGCGGCGCTGGCCGCCACGCCGTGGTCGTCGCCGGCGATTCCGGCCATCGCCTATTCGGCGATCGGCGCTTCGATCATCGGCCACGGCACCTTCTACTGGCTGATCCAGCGCCACGAAGTCAACTCGGTGACGCCGTACCTGCTGCTGGTGCCCATCCTGGCCGTGGTGCTGAGCATTCTGATGCGCGGCGACGAGCCCGGTCCGCGTCTGCTGCTCGGCGGCGCCATGGTGCTCGGCGGCGTGCTGTGGGTTACGCTGCGCGCGCGTTACCGGAAGCGCCCGCTACCGCCTGTGGAACCCTGAGCCCGGAAGCGCGCCCGCAAGCTGCGCGAATTGCGCCGGTATGGCCAGTACCCGTGCGGTTATTGATGAAGATCAGCGATGCGCGGGGTGACGGAATGCCCGACGGCCGGGCCGGAAGCTTCAGCCGGGCTCTACCTGGAGCCAGGCGGCCATCACGCGCTCGAGCTCTTCCACCCCCAGCCCGGAAGTCGCCGAAAATACCTGGACGGTCGCCACGCCGCCGAGCGCTTCACGCACCCTGCGCACCGTCTCGGTGCGCTTGCCGTGTCCGAGCTTGTCGGCCTTGGTCAGCACCACGTGCAGCGCAAGCCCGCGATGCAGGGCGAATTCGGCCAGCTGGATATCGCCTTCCTTGAGCGGGTGGCGGATATCCATGACCTGGACCAGTCCGGCCAGCGCCTGGCGCGATTCCAGGTAACCCTGGATCAGCCCCTGCCAGTGGCGTTTGAGATCCGCGCCCACGGCCGCGTAGCCGTAACCGGGCAGGTCGACCAGGCGACGCTCTTCGTCGAGATCGAAAAACACCAGCTGCTGGGTGCGGCCCGGGGTCCGGCTGGTGCGCGCCAGCGCCTTGCGCCGGCACAGGCGGTTGATCAGGCTGGACTTGCCGGAGTTCGAGCGCCCGGCAACGGCGACCTCGATACCGGCGTCGGGCGGCAGCTGCGACCGGTTGTGTACGCTGAGCGTGTACGCTGCCTGCTCTAGAATCTGACGAATCCGGGTCATGGACTTCTTTCACCGCTGCAAACAGGCGATAATATCGGAATCCGTGCAATCAATCTCTATTATCCAAGGACTGGAGCGATCCACATGCTTCGTATCGCAATCGCGTTTTTGATTTTCTTCTCCGCCACGGCGATGGCCGCCGGGGATCCCGAGGCCGGGGAATCCAAGGCCAGCGTATGCGCCGCCTGCCACGGCATGGACGGCAACAGCCAGGTTGCACAATGGCCGAAGATCGCGGCGCAGCATGAAGGCTACCTGGCGCGCCAGACCCGCATGGTGCGCGACCAGCAGCGCGACGTCGCGCAGATGTATCCGATCGTGATGAACCTCAGCGACGAGGACATTGCCGACATTTCGGCCTGGTATGCGTCGCAGACCATCGAGCCCGGGGTCGCCGACGAGGCGCTGGTCGAGCAGGGCCGCAATCTTTACCATGGTGGTAATCCCGACACCGGGGTGCCGGCCTGCATGGCCTGCCACGGACCGACCGGGAACGGCATTCCCGGCGCCGGTTACCCGATGGTGCGCGCCCAGCACACCGATTACACCGCCGACCGGCTGCAGCGCTACCGCAATGGCGAAACCAACGAAGACGACCCGTACAGCAAAATCATGGTCGGGGTGGCCGAGAACCTGACCGACGCCGAAATCGAGGCCGTCAGCTCCTACATCGAGGGCCTGCATCGGGCCGAGAACTGACCTGCCGGACGCTGTGCCGGGGAACCCCGGTGCGTCAACGCTGTCTTTAGCGCTACGGCAGGAATGCAGAAAAACATCTCAACCAAGGTGAATTGAACATCATGACCAATCTCAACAAGCTTCTGACCATCGGCCTGACCGCGGCATTCGCCATTGGCCTCATCGCCGGTCCGGCCCACGCCCAGCAGTTCGAGGAAGGCACCCATTACGAGCGGATCAGCGGCCCGGACGTACCCGACAGCGACGGCACCGTGGAAGTGGTCGAAGTCTTCAGCTATATGTGCGGCGCCTGCAACAATTTCCAGTCTTACGTGGGCCCCTGGGAGGAAGAGCTCCCGGAAACCGTTGCGTTCAGTCGCATGCCGGTTTCATTCAACCCGTCCTGGGAACCGGCCGCGCGCGCTTACTACACCGCCGAAGTGCTCGACATCATCGACCAGTCGCACAATGCCCTGTTCGCGGCCTTGCACGACGAACGCCAGCCGCTTCGCAGTATCGAGGACATGGCCGAGTTTCACGCGCAGTTCGACGTTTCAGCCGAGGAATTCGAATCGACAGCCGGATCGTTCCCGGTCGAGTCGCGCATGCGCATGAGCAACGCCTCGGTCGGAAAATGGCAGATTCGCGCCACTCCGACGATCGTCGTCAACGGCAAGTACCGCGTCAGTCCGCGTCGCGGCGGCACCTACGACGAAGTGCTCCAGGTCGCCGACATGCTGATCGAGCGCGAACTCGAAGCCGCGGGACAGTCGGGATCTTGATCCCGGCGCGCCTGTCCGCGCCGCGCGTGCCGTGAGTCCAGGGCCCGAACGGGTGTTGAAGCTGCTGAGCTTCAACATCCAGGCCGGCACCTCCACCGCGAAATACCGTCAGTACGTCACGCGCAGCTGGCGCCAGGTCCTGCCCAACAATCAGCGTGTCGCCAATCTCGATGCGATTTCGGAACTCGTCGCCGACTACGACATCGTCGGCCTGCAGGAAGTCGACTGCGGCAGCCTGCGCTCCGGCTTCGTCAACCAGGCCAAATACCTGGCCACCCACGCCGGCTTCTCCTGGTGGACCCACCAGCCCAACCGCAAGGTGGGCGTCATCGCACACGCCGGCAACGGGGTGCTCAGCCGCTTCGATCCAGCGCAGATCGACGAACACCGACTGCCCGGCGCCATTCCCGGTCGCGGCGCCCTGGTCGTCAAGTTCGGCGAAGGAAAATCGGCGCTGTGGGTCGTAGTGCTGCACCTGGCGCTGGGGCGACGGGCCCGGTTCCAGCAGCTGCGTTACGTGGCCCACCTGGTCGCCGCCCACCCCTACGTCGTCGTGATGGGCGATCTCAACACCGGGCCGATCAGCCACGAGATCGAGGAATTTCGCAACCGCTCCGGCCTGGTCCTTCCGCAGCATCCTCCAATGACCTTTCCCAGCTGGGAACCGCAGCGCGCCATCGATCACATCCTGGTCTCGCCGGGGCTGGAAATCCTCGCCTACGAAACGCTGCAGTCGCCGCTGTCCGACCACCTGCCGATCGCCATCCGCGTGCGCTTGCCCGAAGAAATGTCACTGCCAGGCCATTCGGACGGCGACGATCAGCAGAAAGATCCCGAACACCCGCGCCAGGGCGGTTGAGCCGATCCTGTGCGCCAGGCGCGCGCCCAGCGGCGCCGACAGGCTGCCGAATATGCCGATCAGGATCACGCCCGGAAGATACAGATAACCGAAACTGGATGGCCAGAGCTGCCGGTCCCAACCCTCGACCACGAATCCGGCGCTGCCGGCGAGCGCGATCGGCCAGCCGCAGGCCGCGGCAATGCCGACCGCACGCAGCGTCGAATATCCGTTCCAGTTCAAATACGGCACGTTGAAGCTGCCGCCGCCGATACCGATCATCGCCGACACCGCGCCGATCGCGGGACCGACCAGGAACCAGGCACGCACCCGGGACGTAACCGGGCGTGCGCTGTCCGCGCCGCCGACAAGCATGCGCAATCCAATCAAGGCGGTGAAAAGCGCGAAGATCCGCGCCAGGACAATCCCCGAAACCGCGGTCGCCAGCCAGGCACCAAGCACGGCCCCCAGGGCGACTGCGGGCCCGAGACGAACGACCGCGCTCCAGTCCACCGTTCCGCGCAGCGAATGCGACCAGGCGCTGGCGGCCGAAGTCAGCAGCATGGAGCCAAGCGCCGTGGCCACCGCCATCGGCACCGCCACGTCGGTCCCGGCCCCCTGCGCGATCAGCAACGCCGTCATCGCCGGTACAATCAAGAGGCCACCGCCGATACCGAGCAGGCCTGCGAGCATGCCGGCCAAGGTACCGATCACGACCAACGCAATGAATTCGACCACACCTGGTCCTTTTTGATGAACTGATCCTGGAGGGTAGTATGAAAAAGCTTCGCGTACGCATGCTGCTCCCGTTGTCCTCTGCGCTTGCATTCGTCGTCACGACCCTGGTCTCCGACCCGATCACGGCCGAGCCGGTCGACGAACACGCCGAGGCGCGCGCGGTCTTCGAACGGGCCTGGACGCAGGCCGGCCGGGGCAATGTTCAGGCGCTGGCCGAGGCCATCGAACGAATTCCCGACTATCCGCTGACGCCTTATCTGCGCTTCGAGCTCAAGCGCCAGACGCTGGACCGACAAAACGGTTCCGAAATGGAACGGTTCCTGGCCACCTACGGCGACTGGTCGTTTGCCACGAACCTTGAACGCCAATGGCTGAAATCGCTCGCGCGCAGCGACGACCACGAAGGACTTCTGCGCTATGGCACCGGTTCCAGCGACGCCGAAGTCCGCTGCCGCATCGCGCGAGCACGGCTCGCGCGCGACCAGTCCGACGGCATCGAGCGCCGCGCCCGGAAGCTGTGGCTCAGCCCGGTTTCGCAACCGAGCGCCTGCGACCCGCTGTTCGACTGGTGGAAACGCCAGGGCAATCCGGACGCCGATACCGCCTGGCAACGCTTCGGGATGGCCATCGAGGCCGGCGAACTGAGCCTCGCCCGATACCTCAAGCGCTATCTGGACCCGGCCGACCGCGAGCTGGCCGACGGTTGGCTGCGCATCGCGGCGCGTCCAGCGGCCGGGCTGGCAGCGGCCGTCGAGTGGTCCGACCTGAAACAGGCCCGACAGCTCATGGCGTGGGGCCTGAAACGGTTGGCGCGAAACGACTGGCAACGCGCCGACGCACTGTATCGACGCCTCGGCAGCCGTTTCAGCTTCAACGCAGATGAAATCGGCCCGGCGCTCAGGGAAATCGCCCTGTTCCGGGCGGTCGATCTGGACGCCGATGCAGTCGACGCCATCGACGGACTGGGCGCGCGCTGGATCGACCAGCAGATGCTCGAGTGGCGCTTGCGCGCCGCGCTGGCCAACCAGCAATGGCGCGAAGTGCTCGAAAGCGTCCAGCGCATGCCGGCCGGACAGCAGTTGCGCGAGCGCTGGCGTTACTGGCGCGCCCGGGCACTGGCAGAACTCGGTCGCCCCGAAGCCGGCTTGACGTATGCAACGCTGGCCACCGAGTCGGATTATTACGGTTTCCTCGCCGCGCTGCGCAGCAATCAGCCGCTGACGCTGTGCAGCCGCGAACTCGCCGCCGACGGCGAGGCGCAGCGGCGCCTGCTGCGCGATGCGGAATTCGCGCGCGCCGTGGAGCTCTATCGCGCCGGGCTGTCCTGGCATGCACGCTGGACGTTCGAACGCGTCAGTCGGCGGCTCAGCGCCAACGAGCAGCGCCAGGCCGCGCTGCTGGCCGCGGCGCTGGGCTGGCACGACCGCGCCATCGTCTCGCTCGGCCGTTCGGGCGCAATGGACGCCTACCCGTGGCGCTTCCCGGTCGTCGAGCGCGAACTGGTATCGCTCAACGCAAGCCGCCGCGGCGTGGCGCCAAGTCTGATCATGGGCCTGATGCGCGCGGAATCGGCCATGCAGGCGGATGCGCGGTCACATGCCGGCGCGCGCGGGCTGCTGCAGCTGATGGATCCCACAGCTCGCCTCGTTGCGCGCCGCAACGGTCTGCAGTACAACGGCGCATTGGATCTATACGAACCCGAACGCAACATCGCACTCGGCGTGGCGCACCTGGGCGAGCTGCAGGAACGATTCGACGGCGACTGGACGCTGGTCGCGGCGGCCTACAACGCCGGCGCCGGGAATGCCGAGCGCTGGCAGCGCGAACGACCCGATCTTCCGCGCGATATCTGGATCGAAACCCTGCCCTTCTTCGAAACCCGGGACTACATCCCGCGTGTGCTGGCGTTCGCGACCATCTACGAATGGCAGCTCGGCGAATCGCCGTCGGTACTGGCCGACAACCTGCTGGGCCAGACCTCGGAAGAAGCCGCTTTCGCCTGCCCGACGACATAAAGCGTTCGCGATTCAATGTCTCGAAAATCTCCGGCGCGTGCCTGCGGCACCGGATTCAGGCGGCATTGAACGCTGCATCTCGACGCGCAGCGACCCCTTTGGCGTTCGATGCCGACCGAATCCTCCCGCCAGGAAAGCTCAAACCGTTTATTCTTGCCCACCTGTCCCTGCAACATTACCGAGCGAATGAAGAAATACGACGACAACCCGCTTGCCTATGTGGGCGATTCGCCGATTCACGGCAAGGGTCTGTTTGCCCGCGAAACGATTCCGAACGATACCTGGGTCGGCACCTATGCGGGCCCGGCCACGCAGAAAGACGGCACGCACGTGCTGTGGCTTTACAACGAAGATACCGCGGAGTGGGAAGGAATCGACGGCCGCAACGAAATGCGCTTTCTCAACCACGCCAGCAACCCCAACGCCGACTGGTGGGGCAGCGACCTCTACACGGTCCGCGACGTCGAGAAGGACGAGGAAATCACTTTTCACTACGGCGAGGACTGGGAATGAAGATCACCTCCTGGAACGTCAACTCGCTGAAGGTCCGGCTCGAACAGGTGCTGGAATGGATGAGCGCCAATCAGCCCGACGTGATCGGGCTGCAGGAAACCAAGCTGAAGGACGCGAACTTTCCGATCGAAGCCATCGAGGCGGCCGGCTATCATTCGGCATTCTCCGGCCAGGCGACCTACAACGGCGTCGCACTGCTCAGTCGCGAGCCCGGCGAAAACATCCGCTACGAGATTCCCGATTTCGGCGATCCGCACAAGCGGGTCATCGCCGGCACCTTCAACGGGGTCCGGGTCGTCAATCTTTACGTGGTCAACGGCAAGGCGGTGGGCGACGAGAAATACGAATGGAAGCTGCAATGGCTGGAAGCGGTCCGGCGCTGGATCGCCGAAGAGCTCGAACGGCACGAAAGACTGGTTGTCGTCGGCGACTTCAACATCGCCCCGGACGATCGCGACGTGCACGACCCCGAGGCCTGGAATGAAAGAATTCTCTGCTCGACCCCGGAGCGCATGGCCCTGCAGAACATGATGACGCTGGGACTGACCGATACCTACCGGCTGTTCGATCAGCCCGAACGCGTCTATTCCTGGTACGACTACCGACAGATGGCCTTCCGCCGCAAGATGGGCCTGCGCATCGACCTGGTACTGGCCTCGAAAGCCATGGCCGACAAGTGCATCGCCAGCGAGATCGACCTGGAGCCTCGGCGCAACGAACGGCCGTCGGACCATGCGCCCGTAAGTGCGGTTTTTTCGCTGTAGCGGCGGCTTCGCACTTCGCGGCGGCGATCGCTGAACACTGTTGCTTGTGCGCCTTGCACGCTGCACAAGTCAAAGGCTGTTTCGCCCGCCGGCTGCGCCGGCTTTCGCGACCTACTTTTGTTGCGGCAAAAGTAGGCAAAACCGCTCATGCCGCGAAGGCGCCCGGCAAACTGCGCCGGGTCCCCTGCGTTTCTCGCAGCGAACGGCCGGTTCCGAACTCGCTCCCTTCGGTCGCTCAGACATGCGGAACCGGACTTCTCCGTTCGCTGCTGCGATACTCGGCGCCATCGAGGCAGATGGATGGGCGTCGAACGTTGGGTGCAGATAGCGACTGGTTTCCGAACGTTCCGTGCCGAAACCCCGCAGTTCCGTCGTCAGACCGGGGGTTCCGGCCGCTGCCCCGATTTCAACATCCGGCAGGAAATCAAGCCACGCCAGCATAACCATTCGAATTGGCACGGCGTAAGTCCTGGAAAATCATCGAAGACGGGGCCTGACACCAAACCACCCGTTCGATCCGGCTTGCACCCAAATCACCTGCTGCCTGTAAGAGCGCTTTTGCCTACTTTTCAGGCGACTGTGAAAAGTAGGTCGCCTGCAAGCGCGCAGCGCGAGGCGAAACCGCCCTTGATCTTTCGGAGCACGAGTTCGAGTGCAAGCGCCGCCGGCCCTTAATTCTTATCGAGAGGATTCGCGTGAAAACGTAGCGAGCGCGTGACTGACGGTGGCCGCCGGAGCGCAGAATCCGCAGTGTACGTATTGTGTACATGAGGAATTCAAGCACCGCCGGACGCCGTCAGGCGCGTGCGCAGTAGTTTTCAGGCGAATCCGGCGGGCGACCACTGCTCCATCATCTTCTTATGCGCCGCGTCCAGCCGCTCGGCCATCAGCCCGGAGAAGCGCTTGATGACTTCGTAGCCGAAGGCCGGGTCCGATTCGCACTCTTCCAGTACGGATTCGCCATCGAACTCCAGCACCCTGGAATCGACCTCGGCCCGGGCGTTGAAGCTCCACTTGAACGGCGCCAGCAACCACGACCAGCCGAGGACGCGGACCGGCGTCAGACGCTGGACCTGCAGCTTGGGTCCGCTTACGGCCGGAATCTCGATCGAGATCTCGCCTTCGATCAACAGGTAGAAATGCTTTGCCGGATCACCGCTGCGGAACAGGCAGGTGCCGTCTTCGACTGTCTTTTCCGAGGCGTGCGCCGCCAGCCGCTCGACGTACTCGGCGCTCATGCCCTGGAAAAGGGGCGCGTCGGACAGGACTTGCTTGATGTCTTTCGAGGCCACGCTTGCTCTCCCGGATCGATGAATCAATTTTCAGCATAACGCAATCGACGATCCCCTGAAGTCGGGGATTCCCGAGGGGGGAACCCGATCGGCCGCGAGCGGGCGCGACCGAGGGCCGGGATGCATCAGCCGACGAGCTGGTCGACGCCGCCGCTGAGGTTGTAGACCTCGGTGAAACCCTGCTTGCGATAGTGCTCGGCCACTTCCTGGCTGGAAAGACCCTTGTTGCAGACGAATACCAGCGGGGTGTTGCGGTCGGCGTCCTTGAGTTCCGCCATCAGACCGGCATCCAGCGGCCGCGCGAATTCCAGCGGCTTCTGATGGCGATCCAGCTCGTTGCGGATGTCGACCACGACGACCCGCTCGCCGGCATTGAGCCGCTGCTGCAGTTCGTCCGGGGTCATCTGCTTGACCGCCGGCGGTGCGCCGGGCAGGTCCAGCTTCAGCCCCTCGCCCTGCACCGTCTCGACCCAGTCGATCTTCGCGCCGCGTGCGCGCTGGGCCGAAGCCAGGTCCATCAGCACGGTCAGGTCGCCGGCCGTGGACTCGATCTCGGCACCGGACTTGGGGCCCAGGTGGAACTGGGCGTCCCAATCCGAACCGATCTTGAAGTGCAGGTGCTGGTCCGGATAGGCGGCCAGGAATTCGCTGATCTTCTCCGCGGCCTTCGGCGTGATCTCGATTTCCGGCGGCGTGCGGTCGGGCGCTTCCAGGCCGAACAGATCGTGCAATTCACCGGCGTTGAACATTTCCATGATGATGTCGCAGCCGCCGACGAGTTCGCCGTCGACGTAGAGCTGAGGGATCGTCGGCCAGTTGCCGTATTCCTTGATGCCCTCGCGGATGTCGTTGTCCTCGAGCACGTTGAACGACGCGTAGTCACCTTCCAGCAAAGTGTCCAGGGCGCCGGCGGTTTGCGCCGAGAACCCGCACTGCGGCATCCTGGGCGTGCCCTTCATGAACAGCATCACCTTGTTGCCGGTGACCATTTCCTGGATGCGATCGCGAATTTCCGGGACTAGGGACATAATGAATTCCTGAATTCAGTGTGAATATACGCCAGAGGCTTGAATTGGGTCGGAGACCTTACGGTTCAACAATCGGCTCAAAAACCTTCTCGATGGGCGACGATTATACGGACTGGCGAAGATTGCCCAAAAACAAACTATCGACAAACAATCGGCGCCGATCTGTGTAAATCTGTGCAGTCTTCGGAGTGGATTATCGTTTTCTAGAATCTTTACCCAAACCGACCGACGATTTTTTTGACGCCATGACCAGAAACGCCATCCAGCCCGCCAGCCGCGTCGCCGAAGTGCGCTACGAAATCCGCGGCAGGCTTGCCCGGCGCGCCGCCGAACTCGAACGACAGGGCCACGAGATCCTGCAGCTCAACGTCGGCAACCCCGGCGCGTTCGGTCTGCAGGCGCCCGAAACCATGCGCCAGGCCGTGGTGCGCAACCTGCAAGACAGCGATGCCTACGGGCCGCAGACCGGCATTTTTCCGGCGCGCGAGGCCGTGGCGATCCGATTTCAGGAGCGCGGGCTGGTCGACACGCGCTTCGGTCAGGTGATGATCGGCAACGGCGTCTCGGAACTGGTGGACCTGAGCCTGCGCGCGCTGCTGGAACCCGGCGACGAGGTATTGATCCCGGCGCCGGACTACCCGCTTTGGACCGCCGCCACGGTCCTCAACGGCGGCCGGGCCGTGCACTATCAGTGCCGGGCCGATAACGGCTTTCTGCCCGATCCGGACGAACTGGAGGCGCAGATCACGCCCAGAACCCGCGCGCTGGTGGTCATCAACCCGAACAACCCGACCGGGGCGGTCTATCCGAAGGCGCTGCTGGAACGTCTGGCCGACCTTGCCCGACGCCACGACCTGGTGCTGATGAGCGACGAGATCTACGACGCCATCACCTTCGACAGTGCCGAATTCACGCCCATGGCCACGCTGGTCGAAGACGCCGTGTGCATCACATACGGCGGGCTTTCCAAGGTCTACCGTGCCTGCGGCTGGCGGGTCGGCTGGATGGTATTCACCGGCGAACTCGATCGTGCCGAGGAGTATCGCCTGGCGGTGGAAAAACTCGCCGCTCTGCGACTGTCCTCCAACGTACCCACACAGTGGGCCGTGCAGACCGCGCTGGGCGGTTACCAGTCCATTCATGAATTGACCGCGCCGGAAGGCCGGCTGTACGAATCGCGCCGGGCCGTCATCGAATCGGTCAAGCGCGCACGCCACCTCGAACTGGTTCCGCCGCAAGGCGCCATGTACGCCTTTCCGCGCGTCCGGCAAAGTGCGAGTGCGGACTTCGACGACCACGGCTTCGCCGAGCGGCTGCTCGAACACGCCCACGTCCTGATCGTGCCCGGGACCAGCTTCAACATCGCCGACAGCCGGCACTTCCGGCTTACGCTGCTGCCCGAAGCACACCGCCTGGAACGCGCCATCGAGGCCATCGACGAACTGCTGGACGACGTTTTTCAGTAACCTCAACCCTTGAGTCAACACGCGCCAATGAACCCTAGCAACAACCCCCTGCTGGCCGCGGGCCTGCCCCGGTTCGACGAGATTGCCCCGGAACACGCCGTGCCGGCAATCAATGCCAGGCTGGCCGAATACCAGCGCCTGATCGATGCGATCGAGAGCGGCGACCGGCCAGCCGATATCGACACCATCGCCGAGGAGGTTCGCGCCGACGACGCGCTCGCGCTGACCTGGTCTTCGATCGGCCACCTGCACGGCGTGGTCAATTCGCCGGCCTGGCGCGAAGCCTTCAGCACCTGCCTGGACAAGATCACGAAGTTCTACACCGCCCGCGGCCAGAACCGCGCGCTGTTCGAATGCTGGCGGGCCGTGGCGAAGGGTGACGATTTTGCCGGGCAAAGCGCCGCATTCCGGCGCATGGTCGAACAGGAACTGATCGATTTCAGGCAATCGGGCGTCGATCTGCCGGAGAGACCGCGCCAGCGCTTCGCCGAGACCAGCCTGCAGCTGTCGAAGCTGGGCAACGCGTTCGGCAACAACCTGCTCGACGCCACCGAAGGCTGGACCGTGGACTTCGACGACAAGGCCGAGCTGGCCGGGCTGCCGGCCTCGGAGATCGATATCCTGGCCGCCAAGGCTGCCGACGCCGGACGTCAGGGCTGGCGCGCCGATCTTTCCTACCCCTGCTACCAGGCCATCGTCACCTACGCCGATGATCGCGCACTGCGCCGACGCTTCTATACCGCCCACGCCACCCGCGCCTCCGGACAGGGCCCCCAGGCCGGCCGGCACGACAACGAACCCGTCGTCGCCGAGATGCTGGCCCTGCGCCAGGAGCAGGCCCGGCTGCTCGGCTACGCCAGTGCCGCGGAGCTCAAGCTTTCGCGCCGCATGGCGCCGGATGTCGAGACCATCGAGCATTTCCTGGACGATCTGGCCGAACGCGCCCGGCCCGAAGCGCGGCGGCAGCTGGCCGAACTGCAGCGATTCGCCGCCGATTCCGGCGGCCCGGAATCGCTGGCGCCCTGGGACATCGCCTACTATTCGGAAAAGATGCGCGAGCAGCGGCTGGGACTGAGCCAGGAAAAGCTCAAACCCTGGTTCGAGCTGGAAGCGACGCTGAAGGGGCTGTTCGAACTGGCCGAATCGCTGTTCGGCGTCACCCTGGAGCGCGACGACACCGTGCCTGCCTGGCATCCTTCGGTGCGCTTTTACCGGGTCGATTCCGGCCAAGGCAAGGCGCCCGCGGGGCTGTACCTCGACCTGTATTCGCGCGCCGGCAAGCAGGGCGGCGCCTGGATGGACGTATGCCGTCAGCGCATGGCCCTTGACGACGAATCGGCACGCGCGCCGGTAGCCTTTTTGACCTGCAACTTCGCCCAGCCCGGCGCGGGCGTACCCAGCCTGCTGACCCACGACGATGTGGTCACGCTGTTCCACGAATTCGGCCACTGCCTGCACCACCTGCTGACCCGGGTGGACTGGCCGCCGGTAGCCGGGATTTCAGGCGTTGAATGGGACGCCGTGGAACTGCCCAGCCAGTTGCTGGAGGGCTGGGTCTGGGAAGCCGGCTTCCTGGACCGCTTCGCGCGCCATCACCAGACCGGCGAGTCGCTGCCGCGCGCATGGATCGCGGCGCTGGACGCCGATCGCAAATTTCTCGGCGCCATGGCGCTGTTGCGGCAGATCGAATTCGCGCTGACCGACCTGGAATTGCACCGCGCCGACGTGGAAGACCCCGTGGCTGTGATGCGCTCGGTCCACGACCGGGTGGCGGTCACGCCGCTGCCGGCGTTCAATCGCTTCCTGATGAGCTTCGGCCACCTGTTCGACGGCGGCTACGCAGCGGGTTATTACAGCTACCTGTGGGCCGAGCGGCTGGCGCGCGACGCGTTCGGCGTATTCGCCGAAAACGGCCTGCTCGACCGCGCCAGCGGGATGCGCCTGCAAGACGAAATCCTGGCCGTGGGCGGCAGTCGCCCGATGCAGGATTCGTGGCTGGCGTTTCGCGGCCGCGAGGCCGGGCTGGCCCCCCTCCTGGAGGCCTACGGAGTCGCGGCATGAATCCCAAGACTCCGCGCAACGAGATCGCCCGCCTGGCGTATGCCACGCGCAATTCGTTGAAAGGCTATGGCCGCGTCTTTCGCGACGAAGCTGCCTTCCGGATGCAGTTCGCGGTGCTGATCGTCGCCGTGCCGGTGGCCCTCTGGCTGGCGCAGAGCTGGTTCCAGTTCGCCGTGCTGGTGGCGAGCTGGGCTCTGGTATTGGTCGCCGAACTCGGCAATTCCAGCATCGAGGCGGCGGTCGACCGCATCGGCCACGAGCAACACGATCTCGCCGGCAAGGCCAAGGATGCCGGCTCGGCCATGGTCATGACGGCGATGCTCATCGCGGCGCTGGTGTGGGCGGCGGTGATCGTCGATCGACTGACGTAACCCACCCGGTGCGGTTGCGGCCTGGCGAAAAACTGCCTATGGCTACGAAGGCGTAGCGTTCAAGCCTTGAACTGCTCGTCGACCGGCGTGTCGGCAATATGGTTGTTGTAGTTCGACATCGTCTTCATCCCGATGCCGACGATCACGTCCTGCACCTGGGCTTCCGAGTAGCCGGCGTCGAAGAACGCCTGCAGGTCGTCGTCGGAGGGATGGCCGCGCTTTTCGACCATGGTGCGGGTGAAGTTGAACAGCGCGTCGAGCTTGGCGTCGGGGAGCCTGTCGCCGCTGGCGATGGCGTTCAGCACCGCCTCGTCGACGTTCTGCATCTTCGCGATCGCGGTGTGCGCCGACTTGCAGTAGCCGCAATCGTTCTCGGTGCTCACGGCCAGCAGCACGGTCTGCTTTTCGGCCGCCGAGAAGCGGGTCTTTTCGAAAATCTGCGAAAGCGACATGTAGGCTTCCAGCAAGGCCGGGGAGTTGGCCATCACGCCCAGAATGTTCGGGATGAAGCCGTAATTCTTTTCTGCCTTTTCAAGCAGTTCGCGGGCGTCCTGGGGGGCATTGTCCTTGTTGAGCACTTCGAGATTCATGGGCTTCTCCATTTGGATTGAGTGTTGGATCGAGCACGGGGCGGAATCCGCGCTTCGAGAACTATCGTTCCATTAATAAATCAGGGCCACGGGCGGTGTTTACAAGCCGGCAATGTCTGGTGCCCACCAGGGACCGGCGAATGCGCTCGTTCATTACGGACAGGTGTACGGCGCAGAATTGCGCCGTGCTGCTCCTTCCCCCCTGCGTGCGGGGGAAGGCCGGGATGGGGGCGATCGCGCAGGACTTGCATCAAGACGACGATCGCCACCGGACCGGCTTCAAACCCCTGGGCAGGTAAAGCGGATGCGCCGGTTCACCGCCGGTGTTGAGCCGGATGACTTCCAGTCGATCGCCGAGCATTTCGCGTACCCGGGTCGAGCGGCCCAGAAACGCGCCGTCGTTGCCCCAGACGGCCACCACGCGGTCCACTCGCCGCGCCACGCGGCGAATCCACTCGTCGTTGCGCGGGCCGACCGGATCGGCCGCGGCTTTCAGATCGCTCGGATAAGTCGCCCGGAACGCGAACAGGTTGAGGACCCACACGCCGCCGAAGCCCCAGTCGCGGGCGAAGCCGATGCAGCGACGGATCGTTGGATCGTTGCGGATCGCATCGGCCGTGGACGGATTCAGGCCGATCATCATCACTTTCGGCGCGTTGGCTTTCCACTCGCGCCAGAGCGCATAGCGGAAGGTTCTGCAACGGGAAAAATGTGCGCCTGACTTCATATCGACGCAGAATACTGCCGAATCAACGGGCAGCGGTGTTCACCGATTCAGTCATTGGCCGCATCGTCGACCCCGGGCCGCCGCATGTCCGCCGGGTTGAATGAATCCGGGATTTCGCATGCAGCGCCAATGCCGCAACCGGAAAGTAACGAACCATATTGCCGGCGCCCGGCACCTGGGTCCACCTATCCGGTGCGGCACGGATGCATGGCGCAGTGCAACCTCGGAGGAATCCCGCGAACCGGCCGAGTGCGGCTGGTTTATGCTCGATCCATCCTTTCCGCACGCGGGACCGGTCCATGCTGAGCTATCGCCATGGTTTCCACGCCGGGAATCCGGCAGATGTGTTCAAGCACACCGTGCTGGTCGCGCTGGTGCGCGCGATGCAGCACAAGGACAAGGGCATCCGCTTCATCGACACCCACGCCGGGCCGGCGCTGTACGACCTGCACCGCGAGCCCGCGCTCAAGAACCGCGAGTTCGCGCGCGGCATCGCGCGGTTATGGAACTGCCGGCGCGATCCGGGCCCGCTGGCCGATTACCTGGATCTGGTGGGCGAGCACAATCCCGACGGCGTATTGCGCTTCTATCCAGGCTCACCGCTTTTGCTGCGGGCGCTACTGCGCCGGCAGGACGAACTGGTGCTGTGCGAACTGCATCCTGCCGAGCAGAAAGCGCTGGCCGAGCGCTTCGACGACGACCGAAAAGTCCGCATTCATGCCGGCAACGGCTACCAGGCGCTGGCGAAATTCCTGCCGCCGCCGTCCGGGCGCGGGCTTGCCCTGATCGACCCGTCTTTCGAAATCAGGACCGAGATTTCCGACATCACGGCTGCGCTGCAGGCGGCCCTGAAGCGTTTCGGTCACGGCGTCTACGCGATCTGGTACCCGACAATCGAAGGCCGCGACACCACGCCCGATTCAATCCCGTCGGCGCTTGGACTGGAACGCGAGCAGTGGCTGGATCTTCGCATCGAGTTCCCCACCGACCAGCGCCTGGGGCGCATGACCGGCTGCGGCATGGCAATCATCAACTGCCCGTACCGGTCGCGCTCAGCAATGACCGAACTGCAGCGCCGGTGGAATTGAATTCCGGCCTCCGGCTGCGGCGGGCCCCGGGTGCAGAAGCGGGCGACCAGGCAGACCTCGGTCACCCCTCGACGCGTGCGGCAACTGCCGGTCTGCGTCATGACAGCGTCACCAGGCCACTGGATTTTCACTGGCATCACACGGCGCCGTCCATGTCACGGCCACGCACTTTGTTTATCCTCGTCCTGAATTCATCGCAGAAAAAGGGACCGATGCACACCAGATTGATCGCCGCGGTTGCGGCAATTTCGCTTTGCACACTCGCCGGCGCGTCGGAAGAAAGCGAGGACCACAACCTGATCGGCCTGATGGGCCAGATGCAGTATTTCTCGCACAAGCTCGACCTGTCGATCCGCGCGCAGAACCGTGAGCTGGTCGACTTCTACGCCCACGAGATCGAGGAGACGATCGAGGCGACGACCCAAATTGACGAGTACGACGGCATGCCGGTCGGGAAGCTGGCCGAAGGAATGCTGGGGTCGTCGTTCGAGCGCTTCGAACAGGCCGTGGAAGACGAGAACGGCAGTTGGGAAATCATCGATCGCCGCTTCGGCGAGCTGGTCAATGCCTGCAATGCCTGCCACCAGGCCACCGAGCACGGCTACCTCAACATCCAGCGCACCGACGCCAACCCGTACATGCAGTCGTTCGAACCGAACTGATCCGCCGTCGTCGGCTCACGCCGGCAGCGGCCTTCGAACCACCTTCAGGTCGGTCTCATCGGGGCTGGTGCTGATCTTGAAGCCCAACCGCTGCATCAGCCCCAGCATATGGGAATTCGCCGCCAGCACCTCGCCGTGGATCATCTCCATCCCGCGCGCCCGGGCGACTTCCATGAGCTTTTCCATCAGGTGGTAGCCCACTCCGCGGCCCTGCCACTCGTCGGCCACGGTCAGCGCGAATTCGCATGACTTCCAGTTCGGATCCATGGTGTAGCGCGCCACCGCGACCTGCAGCTCGCCGACGTCGGGCTGCTCGTGCACCGCGATCAGCGCCATCTCGCGATCGTAGTCGATCTGGGTGAAGCGCACCAGCATCTGCGGCGTCAGCTCGGACATCGACTGCATGAAGCGGAAGTATTTCGATTCCTCCGACAGGTTGCGCACGAATTCCTGCTCGATCCTTGCATCCTCGGGACGAATCGGGCGAACGGTCAGCACGGTACCGTCGCGCAGCGTATGGGTGTCCACCAGGTGGGCCGGATAAGGATGGATGGCCATGTGGGCATAGCGATCCCGGGCCGCGCCTGCCGGCGCCTCGGCATGGTCTTGATCGACCGTGATGCGCGCGTCCACCGCCACCAGTCCGCGCTCGTCGACGATCAGCGGGTTGATGTCCATCTCCCGGATCTCGGGCAACTCGCAGACCATCTCCGAGACCCGCAACAGCACCTGCTCGAGCGCCTGTTCGTCGATCGCCGGCATGTTGCGGAAGCCCTTGAGCAACTTCGCCACGCGGGTACGCGCGATCATGTTTTCGATGATGATCTCGTTGAGCGGCGGCAGCGCCACGGCGCGGTCGCGCAGCACTTCCACCGAGGTGCCGCCCGAACCAAAACTGATCACGGGCCCGAACACCGCGTCGCGCATCACGCCGACCATCAGTTCGCGGCCGAAGTGGCTGGTGTGCATGCGCTCGACCGTGATTCCGGAAATCCGCGCTTCGGGTTTCAGCCGCCGGGCATCGGCGTGCAGCTGGTGCCAGGTCTCGCGCACCGCCGCGTCGGAATCGATGTTCAGGCGCACGCCGTTGACATCGGACTTGTGCGAAATGTCGGGCGAGTCGATCTTCATGACTACCGGATAGCCCAGCACTTCGGTCATCGCCAGCGCCTCGACCAGCGTGGTGGCGCGCGCGGTCTGCGTGACCGGGATGCGGAACGCGCGCAGCACCGCCTTGGATTCCATGGTGCTCAGGACCTCGCGCCCGTCGTCCAGCGCATCGTCGATGACCGAGCGCGCCGCCTCGATATCGGTGCCGGCCCGATCCGAAAGCGGATCGGGCACCTGCAGCAGCAGCCGCTGGTTGCGCTGATAGGCGGCCAGGTAGGAAAACGCCTCGACCGCGGCCTCCGGCGTACGGAAATGCGCCAGGTGCTCGCGCGCGGAATGCTCACGCGCCGGCTGCACCTGCCGCTCGCCCATCCAGCAAGCCAGCACCGGCTTGCGCGCGCTGCCGGCCAGCCCGGCCGTCACCCGGGCCACGCCCAGGGGATCGGTCATGGCCTGCGGCGTCAGCATCGTGACCACACCGTCGACGCCGTCGTCGTCCAGGCACGCCCGCAGCGCGATCTCGAAACGCTCAGGGCCGGCGTCGCCGAGGACGTCGACGGGATTGCCGCGCGACCAGTGCGCGGGCAGACAGCCGTCCAGCGTCTCGATCGTTTTTTCCGACAGCTGCGCCAGCGCCAGGTCCTGTTCCAGCGCGCGGTCGGTGGCCATCACCCCCGGGCCGCCGGCATTGGTGACGATCGCCAGCCGATTGCCCTTGACGGCATGACCGTCGGACAGGACGCGCGCGGCGGCGAACAGCTGGCCGATGGTCGTGGCCCGCACCACGCCGGCGCGTTCCAGCGCGGCGTCGAAAACATCGTCGGCGCCGACCAGCGAACCGGTGTGCGACATCGCCGCGCGCGAGCTCTCGGCGTTGCGCCCGGGCTTGATCACGATCACCGGCTTCATGCGCGCCGCCGCCCGCAGGCCGCTGACGAAGCGGCGCGCGTCGCGAACGCCTTCGACGTACAGGAGGATGCTGCGGGTCTTGCGATCCAGCGCCAGGTAGTCGAGCACGTCGCCGAAATGCACGTCGGCGGCATTGCCGACCGAAACCATGGTCGAGAACCCGATCTGCTGGCTCTCGGCCCAGTCCAGCACGGCGGTGCAGATGGCGCCCGATTGCGAGACCAGCGCCAGGTTGCCCGGCAAGGCCTGGTTGTTGCTGAAAGTCGCGTTGAAGTGCGCGTCGGGACGCATCACGCCCAGGCAATTCGGACCGACCACCCGCATGTCGTGCTTGCGCGCAATCTCCTGCACCTCACGCTCCAGCCGAGCGCCCGCCTCGCCGGTCTCGCGAAAACCCGCCGACAGCACCACGACACCGCGCACGCCGTGCTTGCCGCACTGCCGAACAATATCGGGCACGGTGCGCGCAGGGGTAGCAATCAGCGCGGTATCCACCGGCTTGCCGAGGGTTTTCAGGTCGCGATGACAGGGCCGGCCCTGCACGGTTTCGCGATGCGGATTGATGGCATGCAGCTCGCCGCCGAAGGATTCGGCCAGCAGGTTGGCGAACAGCACCTGGCCGAGGGTGCCGGGCTCGTCGCTGGCGCCGAACACGGCCACGCGCTTGGGTGCGAGGATCCCTTCCAGGAAGTGGGGCGTCATGTGCTGTTCCCGTGACTGACCGCAGCCAGGAACTCTAGCACGCGGCCGATTGGGTCACGATGTCCGGTTACGAAGATTCAACGCCGGGTCGAGAAATTGACCCGACGATGCGTGTTGACGCCTCGTTTCATGGACAATAAGGCCATGGCACTCGCATTCATCACGCACCCCGACTGCGCCCGGCACCGAGTCGCCGCGCATCACCCGGAGACAGCCGAGCGCCTGGCCGCGGTCGAGGATCGGCTGATCGCCTCGGGCCTGGACACTGTGGTCCAGCATTTCGAGGCGCCGCTGGCCGCTTGCGAACAACTCGCGCGCGTGCACGCCGAGGGCTATATCGACTCGATCGTCTCCAGCGTGCCGGCCGACGATGAAATGGTCTGCCTGGACGATGGCGACACGGTCATGACCCGGCACTCGCTGATCGCCGCCCGGCGCGCGGCCGGCGCAGCCGTGCGCGGCGTGGACCTGGTGCTGGACAACTGCGCCCACGCCGCGTTCTGCTGCGTGCGCCCGCCCGGCCATCACGCCGAGCGCGCGCGCGCCATGGGCTTTTGCATCTTCAACAACGTCGCGGTCGGCGCGGCCCACGCGCTGGACCAGCACGGGCTGGAACGCGTGGCGATCATCGATTTCGACGTCCACCACGGCAACGGCACCGAGCAGATCTTCAGAGACGACCCGCGCATCCTGTTCTGCTCGACGTTCCAGCACCCGTTCTACCCGTTCACCGGCCACGAGGCCGAAACCGAAAACCTGGTCGACGCCCCGCTGCCGGCCGGCACCAAGGGCGCCGAATTCCGGGCAGCCGTCACCGAGCACTGGCTGCCGGCGCTGGAACGGTTTCGTCCCCAGCTGCTGATGATCTCCGCCGGCTTCGACGGCCACGCCGAAGAGGACATGGCGCACTTCATGCTTCTCGACGAAGACTACGTCTGGGTCACCCGCCGGCTTGTCGATGTCGCGAAGCGCCATGCCGAAGGCCGGATCGTTTCATGCCTCGAAGGCGGCTACGCGCTGTCGGCGCTCGGCCGATCGGCCGTGGCCCACATCAAGGCGCTGGC
>JAGXKW010000093.1 GCA_018334995.1 Wenzhouxiangellaceae bacterium | reverse complement strand
CAGTTGCTGCGCGTGATCAGCCGGGAAATCGTCATCGAGCACGAGCATGTCATGATGATGAGCTCGCGGCCCGCGCTGGAACGCGTCGCGCTGTTCGTGCAGGTCCTTGCCCAGCGCGAGGCGCTTCGGGGGCGTTCTCCGCATCTGCTGAACCTGAGCATGCCGCGCGCCGATATCGCCAGCTATCTGTCGCTGGCCAACGAAACCGTCAGCCGGATGTTGACGAGCCTGGAAAAGCGGGGGCTTATCGCCATCGCCCGGCGCAAGCTCGAAATCCTGAATGCGCAGGGCCTGGTTGATATCTCCGGGGAAGACCCGGTGTCGATGCGGCTGGCCGACTGATCGGGGTCAGCCGTGTACGATCCGCCGCCGGCTTTCCGCACAGGCTTCGCGCAGCGCCGCTTCAGGTTCCATTTCCGCGCCGACTGGCTTGCTCGGCTTCAACCAGGCGCCCGAGGCGATAACGCTCGAGCATCCGCCAGGCGCGCGCGCTGTGATCGCTGTTGTCGCCCTTGGTACGCATGCCCTCGGTGGCTTCGCGCCCGCACCACGGCGCCAGCACCCGCGGCGGGGCGGGATGGCGCGGCACGTAATCGCTGATGTCGTAGACCACGCCTTCGATGACCATCCAGCAGTCTTCCAGCGTGTCGTGTTCGGCCACTTCGGTCAGCGAATAACCGGCCAGTCCGTCCGGGCCGACCTCGGCACGTGGACGTTCCTCATTGGCGTCCGGTGACAACGCATTCAGCACGACCAGCGTCGCGATTGCCGCCCAGAACGCAACGAAAACGGTATAGACCAGCTTCTTCATCTCGCCCTATTCACCTCCTTTTCGTCGCGAGGGATCGTCAGACCCAGTGGCTGTGGCGTTTTTCGACCGACCGCACCGCAGGCGTACTCGCCTGTACGTTGAGGATGCGCGACCGAGCGAAAGGCCGCAGACGCGGGCCTGGCGGCACCGCAGTAGGAAGGGAGGTGAATCAGGCCGGATCATAGCAGTTCGAATTCCTCGGTACGGATCCGCTTGCGGCCGATGCCGGCACCGATCAGCAGGCGCCGGGCGAGGGCGTTGAGGCCGGGCGGGCCGCAGACGAACGCCTCGCGCTCGCTCAGGTCGGGCACACGTTTATCGAGAAACTCCTCGTCCAGTGGGCCCTGGCGATAGAAAAAATGCGGAATGACCTCGAATCCTTTTATGCGCTCGGCGATAGCGTGCAATTCATCCAGAAACCGCGCGCGGGCCTCGTCCTGTACGCAATACACGAGGCGGATATCGACCGACCGGTTCCGGGCAAGCAGATGGCGGGCCCGGCCCAGGAACGGCGTGATGCCGATACCACCGGCGATCCAGAGCTGCTTTTGCGGTTCCCGGTCCGGAAAGAACTTGCCATACGGTCCTTCGATGGTCACGCGGCTGCCGGGCCGGATCGTCTGGATCGCACGGCTGGCATCGCCCAGGTCCTTGATCGCAACGCGCAATACATCCTCGTCCGGCGACGAGGAGAGGGTATACGGGTGCTCCTCGCCGTAGCCGGCCGAAAGTTCACGATCGAAAGGCGCCATATAGACGAACTGACCGGCGTCGTACTTGAGCCGGCGACGACCAGCCGGTTCCAGCACCAGTTCCACCAGGTTGTTGGCGACCGCGGTCACGTGCTCGACCCGATAGCGCAGCCGGCCGATCCGGCGCGAGAACACGAAGCGCCAGGCCACCGCGCCGACCGAAAGTGCGGCAAGCACCAGCCACAGCCACTTGTCGGCGTCGCCCGGCAATGTGCGGCCGTACTGCCAGGCGTGCACCAGGGCCAGAATGACCGCCGGGCCGGCCAGCCGATGCAACAACTTCCAGCGCCGGTAATCCGGCTGCCCGAAAAAAGAGAAACTGGGCGCCAGAAACGCCATCATCAGCAGCAATCCGGCCCACCCGGCCCAGATCGGCCAGTTGCTCAATGGCGGAAAAAGAAGCTGCACCGCAGCGTCCGGCCCGCTGCCGGCCCGGGCCAGTGACAGCAAGACAGGATGCAGCAAAAGAAGGATCAAGCTTCCGGCGCCGAGTCGATGATGGGTCTTCCACAGCCGCGTCAGCCCGCCGAACCAGCGGTCGAAACCCGGCACCCTGGCACTGAGCGCCGCTGCCAGCAGCAGCATGACCAGGCCGACGATGCCGGTTGCGCGCCCCAGGGCATCGAGAATCTCGACACCTCCCGCCGGCTTCGCCGACACCAGAGCGGCCAGCGCGATCACGGCAGCCATGATCACCGCGGTCCATATCGCTACGATTCCCATCAGCTATCGATTCCGCAAAAATCATTGGAATTCACGAATATTCTATTTCATTTGACGTGGATCATTATCGTATGTAGTTTGTTCAGGATAGGCTCATGTAGAAATTGCGCATATTTGGAGTGGACATCTTTTGCGCGATGGATGCGCACATGCAAAAGAGGAACCAATGACGATCGCCGTCGCGGTCTCGATAAAAGCCCGCATACACGAGGAGCCGATATATGTTGAGCAGCATTCGCAGTTTGTTGAAATGGTCCTTTCTTGGCGCCGGATTGGCGCTGGTATCGATGCCGGGACTCGCGCAGGTCTTCGACCTTACGCCGGCCGATGGTCCCGCAATCATTTCAGATCAGGTTTCGGATACAAACAAGGTCAAGATCCTGAGGATGCCGGACGGCACCCTGATTTCGGTGTTCGGACAAGCCCAGGACGTCGGCCAGGACGTCTACGACCTCAAGGCACGAGGGACCCGCGATCCGTGGGATCTGGTTCTTCAGTACTCCACCGACGAAGGCGAAAATTGGTCCGAACTCGTCAATTTCGACAACACCGCAGCCCAATCCTCGGCGCTCGGCATAATCGAGGAAACCGGCGCACCGCCATTATTCCCGGCCGGCGACCCGAATGAAGGGTATGTGGATCTGGCATCGGATCCGCGCGCAATCGATTACCCGGGCGATTCGGACAAACCCCAGGTCTTCAATGCCGGAAACAACATCGTCATCACGTTCAACTCGACCTACTGTCCAGCCGACGCCACCCGGTGGCCGGACGAAGAGCAGCGCTTTCAGACTTATCTCTCCTTGCAGGGCGTAACGATTCCGTATGCCTGCCTCTGGGTTTCGCGGCTGCAGTGGAACCCGGGCACCCAGTCATTACGTGCGGTGGGTCCTGAAGGGGAGTTGTATCTCACCGAGCAGATCACCAGCGGCCTGCGCTCTGTCAAGCAGGATGTACCGAGACCCCAGCGCACCGGTTTTGGCGTCATCTGGCAGGAAGACCCGCTGGGACTGCAGCTCGGCAACGCCGAAGGACCCGGCACCGGCGCATCCGGCGCGAACAGCACGGGCGGCACCGACGCCTGGTACATGCACCTGGACACCAACAACAACAGTACCACCGACTTCATAGCCAACGACTGGCCGGAGCCGGTGCGCCTGACAGGAAACACGACCAATACACGTGAATTGCAAGGGCCGTTGCGTACCTCCCACGGACCCGGCATGTACGAAGACGGCAAGGCCGCCGCTGCGCGCCCGCAACTGGCGTTGATCGGTCGACGCGCGGTGTTCGCATGGGAAGAGAAGAAAGCGACCACCGGCATCGACGAGGGCAAGTACATCCGATACCACACCATTGCGGAGTTCACCGATACCTCCGAATTGCCGATCAACGGCTGCATCATCAGCCGTCCGATCGAAAACGGCCGGCGGGTGCGCATTTTGACCCAGCCGTTGAGCGCAGGCAGCACCGGCATCGTCTTCATCTACAAGCAGGGTGACTTCACCCAGGGTGGACCTTCCGACATCATGCTGCGCCGGGCCGTCGGCGGATACGACCCGGTCAACCTCGTGCCGGCAGTCGACACCGAGCTCACGGGCACCTTCGGCGAGCGTTGTCGAGCGCACGTCAACAATCAGGACGACGACCTGATCGGCGACGACGAGCTTATGGACGACCCGCTCAACGACATCCGCTTCGGCACCCTGCACCTGCCCGCCGTGAACTTCAGCGGATCGGCCGCCTACCTGGATCAGCCCGGCACCGCGCCAGATGCCGAAACAGGTCTGAACGCCTTTGAAAATGCGCTGGCGCATCGCGGCCAGCTCAGGGGCGACACCGTTGTGGTCGGATTTTCGCACGCGCCGGACCAGGCCCGGTTCGATTTTCTGGACGACGCGATTCCCTACAACTTCTATATCCGTTCGTCTCAGGACGGCGGAGACACCTGGGGACCGTCGGTCAACGTCTCGAACCTGACGCCCGAGAGCGGCCTGAGTGCGCGCGAACCGCGCATCGTCGGCACGCCCGGCAACGGTCCGGGCTGCACTGACCCCCAGAATCCGACCGATCCAACGGACTGTCGCAACAATGACATCTTCTACTTCGGCTTCGGAACTCAGACCAACGTTACCAACCTGGAGCAACCCGAAGACGTGGATATCTTTATGGGGAACACTCAGGACGGCGGCCAGAACTTCAGCAACGTGCAGGCGATTACGGCCGGTGATGCGTTGTTCGGCATCGCCGACGATGAAGCCGACCTCGAGACACAGCTCAAGCTTCGGCCGGACGGGCTGCAGGCTTTCGTCGTGTGGACCAGCACGCCGGAGACCACGACCGACGTCGCCTTCCGGGAACTCGAGCTCGATCCGGACCTGATCTTCAGCGATGGATTCGAGGATCCGCTGAACTGATCGTCGTTACTAACGACCTCATTAGTAAGGCTTGATCGAGGCCGGGGCCCCGTGATCCAACAGCGATCACCGGGCCTCGGCTTCTTTGTTTGCTACCATCATCGGCATGAGTGAGACTGCCCGCCATACAATTTCCCTGAAAATCCCCGACATGCACTGCGCCGGATGTGGCCGACGCATCGAGTCGGCGCTGAAACCTGTGGACGGTACCGCCGCGGATGCGATCAACCCGGCCTCGCGCGAAGCGCGCATCGAATACGCTGATGCCGACGCGCTTCATGCGGCCGTCGACGCATTGAGCGGGGCCGGTTTTGCGCCGGCCACCGAGAAGCGCACGGTGTCGATCGAGGGGATGCATTGCGCGTCCTGCGTGCACCGGATCGAGCAGGAACTGGATCGACTGTCGCAGGTTGTAGAGGCTAGCGTCAACCTGGCCTCGAACCGCGCGACCGTGGAACTTCTCGAAGGCAGTGAAATCGCACCGGTGCTGGAAGCGATTCGACGTGCCGGTTACGAAGCCAGCGCCGACCGCGACCAGGGCGATTCGGCGCGCAGGCGCGAAGCCGAAGAGCGCACGTCGCTGAAACGCCGCCTGCTGCTGGCCGCCGTCCTCACGATTCCGGTGTTCACCATCGAGATGGGCGGCCATTTCATTCCGGGCTTTGCCGCGTGGCTGGATGAAACCGTCGGCCGCGGGCTTCTGCGCTGGATCTCGATGCTGCTGGCCACCGGCGTGCAATTCGGTCCCGGGCTGGTGTTCTACCGTTTTGGCGGACCGGCGCTGCTGCGTCTGAGCCCGGACATGAACTCGCTGGTGATGCTTGGCAGTTCGGCCGCATGGGGCTACTCGGTGGTCGCTACCGTCGTGCCGGGGCTGCTGCCGGCGGGTACCGCCAACGTCTACTTCGAAGCCTCCAGCGTCATCATCACCCTGATCCTGCTCGGGCGCTGGCTGGAAGCCATTGCGCGCGGTCGTACTTCCAGCGCCATTCGCGGGCTGATGGAACTGGCACCGGATACCGCGCTGGTCGAACGCGACGGCGAGCCGGTCGAGGTCGCCCTGGCTGAGCTTGAACCCGGCGATATCGTTCACGTGCGACCCGGCGCAAAGGTGCCGGTCGACGGCAGCGTGGTCAGCGGCAGCTCCTGGGTGGACGAATCCATGATTTCGGGCGAACCGGACCCGGTGGAAAAGGGCGAGGGCGACGAGGTCGTCGGCGGCACCCTCAACCAGACCGGCGCATTCCGGATGAAGGCCGAGGCGACCGGCGGCGACACGGTGCTGGCCCAGATCATAAATCTCGTGGAACAGGCCCAGGGAAACCGGCTGCCGGTGCAGGCGCTGGTCGATCGCGTCGTGAAGTATTTTGTGCCGGCGGTCATGTCGGTCGCACTCGTCACGCTTCTCGCGTGGCTGGTGCTGGGCCCGGAACCGGCGCTGAGTCTGGCGCTGGTCAACGCGGTGGCGGTGTTGATCATCGCCTGTCCTTGCGCGATGGGCCTGGCCACCCCGGTATCCATCATGGTCGGCACCGGCCGGGCGGCCAACTCAGGCGTGCTGTTCCGCCGCGGGGATGCGCTGCAGCGGCTGCGCGACGTCGGGCTG
>JAGXKW010000092.1 GCA_018334995.1 Wenzhouxiangellaceae bacterium | reverse complement strand
CCGAGTAGATGACCCGGGTCGTGTCCCGCAGGCCCGCGCCGACCAGCGCGTTATGCACGAAGACCAGCCCGTCGCGCCCCGGCATGCCGAGCGAATTCGAGAACTCCAGCGGTGCAGCGCCGGTGCCGCCCTCGCCGCCGTCGACGGTAACGAAGTCCGGCGCGGTGCCGACCTCGATCATGGCCTTGCATACGGCCAGAAAATCGGTGCGCCGACCCACGCTCAACTTGATGCCCACCGGCTTGCCGTCGCTAAGCTCGCGCAGACGCGCAACGAACTCGACCATCTCCATCGGGGTGCTGAAGGCCGTATGCCACGGGGGCGAAAGGGCAGCTTCGTATTCCGGCATCCCGCGCGCCTCGGCGATCTCCGGCGTGACCTTGGACGCCGGCAGGATGCCGCCGTGGCCGGGCTTGGCGCCCTGGGACAGCTTCAGTTCGATCATCCGGACCGATTCGCGCCGGGCCCGATCGCGGAACCGCTCCGAATCGAAGCTGCCGTCACGCGCGCGGCAGCCGAAATAGCCGGTACCGATCTGCCAGATCAGGTCGCCGCCGGGTTCGAGATGATATTTCGAAAGCCCACCTTCACCGGTGTTGTGCGCAAACCCGCCCTTCTTCGCGCCGCCGTTGAGCGCGAGAATGGCATTGCTTGAAATCGATCCGAAGCTCATCGCCGAGACGTTGAGATGGGACGCCGAATAGGGCTTCGAGCAATCGGGGCCACCGAACATGACGCGCGGCTCCTCGTCCAGTTCCCGAACCGGCGCCAGTGAATGGCTGGCCCACTCGTATCCGACCTGATAGACGTCGCGCTGGGTGCCGAACGGCCGGGTCTCGAGCTCGTTCTTCGAGCGTTGATAGGCCAGCGAGCGAAACTCGCGCTCGACCGGATAGGCGTCGAGATTGGATTCGATCAGGTACTGCTGCAGCTCGGGCCGCACGCTCTCGATCAGATAACGCCCATGACCGATGACGGGGAAGTTGCGCAGCACGGTATGCCGCGTCTGCAGCGCATCGCGCATGCCCAGGGCGAACAGCGGCAGCAGGACCACCAGGCTCCACAACACCGGCGGCCAGACCAGCCAGAGGGCCGCAACCAGCACGAACACTGCAGCCGAGATGCCGAAAAACCAGTTTCTTACCATCGCTCGTCGCCTCGTGATCGCTTTTTTTTCGGAAAAGACGTCATGTCAATCGAATACCCGCGGACCGGGCGACACCGAGCCTATCATTACAACTGTCATCGATCAGGCCGTCGATCAGGCCGGCGATCAGGCCGGCGATCAAAATCCGCCGCGCGAAGACTTCGTCGGCAAAGATCGTGAACCAGGGCCTGGGCCGCAGTCCGGCGTCGGCAGGCGCTTCAAGCGCCGCCGCCGGAAATCGTCTGCCAGAACGCGTCCACGCAGATCGCGCCGAGCTTGCGGCTGCGGCCCGGCGACCAGCCGATGTCGGGCATCGGTTGGTTGGCGGCGTCCTTGAACGGCATTTCCAGGGTCATCGCCAGGCAGCCAAAGGTCTCGGCGACGTAGTCGGTGCACTTTCTCAGGTCGGCCGATTTCGGCGCGTCTCGCTCGTAGCCGAACTCGGTCTGGAAATCCGGACTGATCCGCGCCAGCAGTTCCTTGAACGCTTCCAGATCATTTTCCATCGCGTCGTTCCAGCGGGCCACGCCCTCGCCGCCGGCGATGAAGTTGTACGGCAGGTTCTCGTCGCCGTGAACGTCGAGCGCGATGTCGACGCCCGTCGCGTGCATGCGCTCGCGCACGTGGTAGACCTCGGGCGAGGTTTCCGGATCCGGATCGCGCCAGGCGCGGTTGAGATTGACGCCGTGGGCATTCACCCGCAGATGACCGCGAACGCTGCCGTCCGGATTCATGTTGGGCACCAGATAGATCACGGCGTGATCGAGCAGCGCTCGCGAAACGCCGTCTTCGGGGTCCAGCAACCTTTCTAGAAAGCCCTCCACCCACCACTCGGCCATGCTCTCGCCCGGATGCTGGCGCGCCGTGATCCAGATTCGCTTGTGGCCGGCGGTCTCGTCACCGATCTTGAGCAACGTCAGCGCCCGGCCGTCCGGCGTCGCGTTCAGCACCTCGGTTCGAACCCGGTCCGATCGCGCCGCATCCGCGATCAGCCACTGGTGGCGCTCGTAGCTGTAAGGCGCAAAGTAGGCGTAGAACACCTGGTCGGCAGGCGGCTCGTGCGAAATCACGAGTTCCTTGCCGTCGAATGCCGTCGGGACACGGAACCAGGTCTCGCCGTCGATCGACGCGACGGCGTGATAGTCGCGAAAGCCGTCGGGATAGGACATTTCGCCGGCATTCTCGAGCGTCATCGTGCAGCGCTTCCCGGCAGCGTTGGACAGCTGGAAATAAAACCACTGGGCGTGCTCGTCGCCGACGTCGCGATTGATTCTCAGACGAATGTCGGATGCATCTTCGGCTTTGACGACTTCGATGTTTCCGGCGTCGAACCGGCTGCTGATCTGAATCATTGGATTTCCGGTCGCATGTTTGAATGCGGTTTTTGGACTGGGACGATTCTAACTTGGCGCTGGACTGAATCATCGGCAAAGATGTTCTTCCTCCGGCCTCTTGGCCCCTTTCCCATTCTTGGCGCCGCTTCATCGCCGTCCATACAAGCCGGTTCAAGCAGAAATCAGCCGCCAACCGGTCGGGACGCCTCACCCCACCAACAACCGCCTCAGAACAGAACGCAACGCCAAAGGCCGGATCGGCTTGTGCAGCAGTTCACAGCCGGCCTCGCGCGCAGCATTCTTCAGCTGCGCGGCATGGTCGGCGCTGATCAGCAGCGCCGGACAATCGATCCGGCGCGCGCGCAGCCGGTGAAGCAGGTCGAGTCCGGTCTCGCCACCGTCGAGATGGTAGTCGAGAATGAGAAGATCGAATCTCGTCGACGCCGACAGCTCGACGACCTCGTCGCCGCGCGTTGCCGTAGCCACGGTGAACCCCCAGTCGCCCAGCAGTTGTTCCAGCGAAGTGAGCATCTGGAGATCGTTGTCGACGACCAGCGCACGCCCGCCGCTGGGCGGCTCGGCCGACGTGGAAGCTTCCGGCGCCTGCCGGACGGGGTCGGTGCGCGAAACCAGCACGCCGAACATCGTGCCGCACCCCTCGCGGCTTTCGAGCACCAGCGGATGATCCAGCAGCCGCGCCATGCGCTCGGCAATCGCCAGGCCAAGCCCCAGGCCCGGCGAAGCCATATCGGCGTCGAGCCGGCGAAACTCCTCGAAGATCAGCTTGCGCGAGGCCGCCGGGATCCCCGGCCCGGTATCCCACACGCCGGCCACGACGCGATTGCCGCGCCTACGCAATCCGAGCACGATCCTGCCGCTGCGGGTATAGCGCACCGCATTGGACAGAAAGTTCTGCAGGATGCGGCGCAGCAGTTGCGGATCGCTGCGCACCACGACCGAGGTCGACATGCAGTGCAGCGCCAGGCCGCGTTCCCGCGCCAGCACGCTGAATTCACCGGAAAGCTGCTCGAACAACTCGCCGAGCGGAAACTCGATGACGCGCGGCTCCAGGCCGCCGGCGTCCAGCCGCGAGATGTCCAGCAAGCCTTCGAGCAGGTCCTCGGTCGCGCCCAGCGCACCCGAAATCCGGGCCACGGCGCGGCGCTGTTCATCGTCTTCCGCGCGCCGCGCCAGCGAATGGGTCATCAGCTGCGCGGCGTTGAGCGGCTGAACGAGGTCGTGACTGACGGCGGCCAGGAAGCGGCTCTTGGCGCTGTTGGCGCGCTCGGCCTGCACCTTGGCGTCCTGCAGTTCTGCGGTGCGCTCGACGACGCGCTGCTCCAGGGTTTCGTTGACCTGCTTGAGCTCGGCCTCGGCCTTGCGAAACGCAGTGACGTCGGTGAACGTCGCGACGAAGCCTCCGCCGGGCATCGGATTGCCGCGGATCTCGATGATGCGCCCGTCCGGCCATGGCCGCTCGACCCGGTGGCGGCTGCCGGCGCGCTTGTGCGCCAGGCGCCGCCGGATCTTGGCCTCGATATCGCCGGCGCCCATCAGACCCTGCGCCGCGTTGTGGCGCAGCAGGTCGGCGACCGGCCGACCGACCCGGATCAATTCGGCCGGGTAGTCGAACAGGTCGAGGTAGGGCTGGTTCCAGGCCACGAGGCGCATCGCGGGGTCGACCACGCAGATCCCCTGGCTCATGTTCTCCAGTGCGCCCGACAGCACCTCGCGGCTGAAGCGCGCCTGCTCGGAAGCCTGGCCGACCAGGTCGGCGACGGTCTCCAGCGGCGCCGGGGCGCGCCGGCGCGCGGCGTCCAGCAGAAGCCGGGCCGAAGCCGCGCCGACGACGGCGGCCAGCTCGTGCTCGACCCCGTCTTCCAGCGCCCGTCCATCCAGCCCCGAGTCGAACAGCAGCGCGCTGCGCTCGGCCGGCAGGAAGCGCGCCGCCAGGCCGCGCAGCACGTGCGGTTCGAGGCGCTGGGTGGACGCCGAGTCACGGCCGGGTCTGAATCCGAAGCGCTGAACCAGACCGATCAGCGCCAGGTTGGCCAGCAGGCTGGCCAGGACCGCACGCGGCAGGGTCTCCAGCACGCCGAGGCCCAGCAATTGTTCGGGCGCCAGCCAGTTTATGCCGAGCGGACCGCTGGTGATCCAGTGGTTGTGCACGTCGTGCGCGATCAGCATCGGCAGCAGGAGAACGTAGGCCCACACCGCAACGCCGCCCAGTAACCCGGCCAGCAGTGCACGCGGGCGCAGCCCGGGCCGGTAGACGGCCAGGATGACCGCCGGCGCCAGCTGCGCCAGGCCGGAAAACGACACGGCCCCGATGTCGGCCAGGGCCTCGGCCGAACCGGCCAGGCGGCTGTAGGCGTAGGCGAGCAGCACGACCAGCACGATGCCCAATCGACGCTGGATGCGCACCGGAATGCCCAGTTCGCCGGCCGGCGAACCGCGCCGGTTCAGCAGCACCGGCGTCAGCCAGTGGTTGCCGATCATGATCGAAAGGGTCAGGCTGGCCAGGATGACCATGCCGGTGGCCGCGCTCAGGCCGCCAAGGAACGCGAACAGCGCCAGCCCCGAGTTGCCGTCGGACAGCGGCAGCATCAGCACGTAAAGATCCGGCGGTACCCCCTGGCCGCCCAGCAGCGCTTCGCCGGCCCGCGCCAGCGGCAATACCGGCAGCCCGATCAGAATCAGGAACAGCGGAAACAGCCAGCGCGCGGTCCGAATGTGTGCGCCGTCGCGACATTCGACCACGCCGATATGAAACTGGTGCGGCAGCGTGAACATGGCGAGCGCGCCCAGCAGCATCAGCGTGATGAACGTGCCCGGCGAACTGAACGGCTGGGCGGGCGTGGACACGACCCAGTCGCCCGGCCCGTCGTACAGCCCGAACAGCACGAAAGATCCCAGCGCCAGCATGGCGGCAAGCTTGAACAGCGACTCGAAGCCCATCGCCAGCACCAGGCCGCGGTTGTGCTCCACGGCGGAAGCCCTGCGGGTGCCGAACAACACCGCGAACAGCGCCATGAACACCGCAATGTAGAACGCCAGATCCTGCCAGGCCGCAAGCCCGTCGGCTTCGCCCGGCATGCCGGCCAGGGCGCCGAAGCTCATCGCCACGGCCTTCAATTGCAGTGAGATGTAGGGCACGATCCCCAGCACCGCAACGGCGGTAACCACCGCGGCCAGCATCGACGACTTGCCGAATCGGCTGGCGATGAAATCGGCGATGCTGGTCGAATTATGCTGCTTGCTCAGCGCTACCAGACGGATCAGGAAGCGCCAGCCGAACAGGAAGATCAGGATGGTCCCGATGAAGGTCGGCGGCACCGGCCAGCCCGAACGCACCGCCTGCGTTGTCGTGCCGTAGAAAGTCCAGGCGGTGCAGTAGACGGCCAGCGAAAGCGAATACACCACCGGCCAGTAGCGCCGGAATCTTTCCGGCGAGCGTTCACCGGCCAGCGCGGCTGCGAACAGCAGGCCCAACCATACAACGCCGGCGACCGCCAGCATGCTGCCGGGTAGCTGAATCATTTACCTGAGTCCCCTCGGACGGATGAATTGCTGAGACCGATCAAGGACAGAGCTTAGCGCAGCTTTCCCGGAAAAAGAAACGGGCCGGCCGCGATGGCCGGCCCGACTGGAGTCCACGACATTGCTCAGAGGCCCGATCCGGGCAAGGCTTCTCGCCCCCGGGGCAAGCAGCCGGCGAAGTCTCCGGTCCGGCGGGGAACGGCAAAATCGCAGGCCGTTCGCTGAATTTCTAGAAATTGACGCTCGCGGTCAAAGTCACGGTGCGCGGGTCGCCGTAGAACGCGTTGAGCACGCCTTCGAGCCCAAGCGT
>JAGXKW010000031.1 GCA_018334995.1 Wenzhouxiangellaceae bacterium | reverse complement strand
AGGGCCGTGGTCGACATGCGCGATGATCGAAAAATTCCGGATATGCGAGCAGTCGGTCATCGAATCGGATCTATCCTGGATTGGCACGGCGTGCGAGCGTTCTGGGCATCGGGCACGAGCCAACCAGCCGGTGCACGACAAACAATGCCGCCATCGGCCTGAGCCGATGGCGGCGCTGCAACATTATAACCGGAGCGCGGTTCACGCCCGGGTTGACGGGTCGCAGGCCCTTTCGGGCCTTCAGCCCTCGCCCTCGGGCGTGTAGGCCACGAACTGGGTGGTACCGTTGCGCCAGACCAGCAGCGCAACCGACCGACCCGGCTCGATCGCCTGGACGATTTCGTCGAAATCATCCATGTCCCGGACTTCCTGGTTGTTGATCATGCGGATGACGTCGCCGCTGCGAATGCCGGCGCGATAGGCGTTGTCGCTGTCCACCCCGGTAATCACCAAGCCTTCATCGATACCTTCGGCGCGGCGCGCCTGCTCGTCGCTGAGCTCTTCCACCGTCAGCCCCAGCGCGTTGCTTGGTTCGGCGTCACGCAATTCGCCCCGATCCGAGGTCTCCTGGTCTTCCTCCCGCTCGTCGAGAGTCACTGAGAGCTCACGCGTCTCGCCCCAGCGCGAAATCACCAGTTCGATTTCGCGTCCCGGTCGAATCGAGCCGACAATGGGCGGCAGATCGGAGAACACTTCGATCGAGCGCCCATCCACTTCGAGGATCACGTCGCCGACCTCGATGCCGGCGCGATCGGCAGCACTGTCGGGTTCGACGGAATTGACCAGCGCACCCACCGGGCGATCGAGACCGAGGGCATCGGCGCGTTCGCGATCCACGCTCTGTATGCCGACCCCCAGGAAGCCGCGCGATACGCGTCCGAACTCCAGCAGCTGGTCAATGGTGCTGGTCGCCGTCTCGATCGGAATCGAGAACGACAGCCCGATATTGCCGCCGCTGGAACTCAGAATCCAGGAGTTGATCCCGACCACGCGTCCTTCGGTATCGATCAGTGGACCGCCCGAATTGCCGCGGTTGATCGCCACGTCCGACTGGATGAACGGCACGTACTGCTGCTGACCCTGGGTTCTGCCCTTGGCGCTGACGATGCCCGCAGTCACGCTTTGCTCGAACTGGAAAGGCGAACCGATGGCGATGACCCATTCCCCGGGTCTGAGCGTCGATGAATCTCCGTATTCCAGGGTGGGGAGATCATCGGCATCGATCCGCAGCACGGCGACGTCGGTTTCGGCGTCCGAGCCGACCAGCTCGGCGACGAATTCCCGCCGATCGGACAAGCGCACGATGATTTCATCCGCTTCCTCGATGACGTGATGATTCGTGATGATCAGGCCGTCTTCCTCGACGATGAACCCGGAGCCGCCACCGCGCCGGTCGGGCCGGCCACGGGGCATGCCGTCGCCGAACGGTTCGAAGAAACGACGGAAGAGTTCCGGCATGTCTTCGGGCATCTGTCCGCGCTGGACATCCGGATCCGGACGCTCCCCGAACCGGGTCGTTTCGATGTTGACGACCGCCGGCGTACTCGCCTCCACGATGTCGACAAAATCCGCCGGCGCCGCGACGGCCATCTGTGCAGACAGCATCAGCAGCACGGCAACAAGCGATCTCGATAATGATCTTGGCATTGGACTTACCTTTTGCTCGATTGAAAAATTCTGAAAATGGCGGATGCGGCGGCCGGGTCATAGCGCCCCGCGTTCATGTTTCCTTCTTCGGAAAATGGTCGCGCGCACCGCTGGATTCAAGGGCCGGGTCGAGCTCGGCGAGCTTCAACACGGGCGCGAGCGAGGAGCCTAACCGACCGCGCGTCGACCAAACGGCAAGGCCTGCGAACAGCGAGCCGACGCCCAGCGCGGCCAGGTCATCGCGCGGCCACATCGCTTCGGCGGCCAGTGCGCCGACCAGAAATGCGATCACCGGGAGCAGGTACAGGGCCGCCGCCGCCATCATCAGCCAGTGCGGGTTCAGCCCTGCCCGGACCCGCTGACCATGATGGACGAGCGCCGGCCCCCGAAGCGGGAGGCTGATGGGCCCGGATCGCGAGAAGAGCCGACTGAACAGCGCCGCGCCGCAACCCGTCCCCGAGCTGCAGCGACTGCATGCTCCGGGATCGTCGAACACCAGCCAGACACGCCCGTCGTTTTTGCACACCGTGCCGGTCTGCCAGATCAGGTCGGAATCGTTCATCGGCGGCGCCGGCATCAATCCCGCGGAGGCGCCTGCAATCTGCGCAAATGCCGGCCGATCTGGCGCACCGTCGGCGCGGGCACCTCGCCGACCACGGTGACCCGCTGGTTGTCCAGCGTCCCGGTGTAGATATGCATCGCACCGCGCGCCTCGAGCTGTTCGACGATCGATGTCCCGCCGATCGGTTCGACGTAAACCGAAAAGCTGGCAAGGCCGTCGCTGAACAGAAGGTGCTCGTAGTGCTCCGAATCGCCGTCGCCGCGGCCTACCGAAACCAGCCGGAATCCATCGGGCAGGTTTTCGGGCAGCCACCTGGGGTCCTTGCTGGCGCTCAATTCGCCCGAAGCCCTGCCGGTGACTTCGTAGCGCGCGAGCCCGGCCGGGCTGTCCAAGTCACTTTCAAGCTCACCGTCGGCGATGGTGGCACCGAGCTCGATTTCCACAAAGCTCAGCTTTTCGACCACCGCGCCCGCCGGCGTAAAGACCATGGAACGCAGCAGCATGGCCGTGTCGCGGTCCAGCCACAGTCTCCGGCCGTAGCGGTAGCGGTCTCTCGGAACGATTTCGATGACCCGGGCGGCTCTTCCGGCCACCCGACCGGTGCCCTCCAGGCGCATCTTATAGACCGAATCGGGGCCGACAAGCCCTTCGCGCGAAATTCCGGGAAAGAGTCGGGTCGGAAACGGATTGTCGACGACCACAGAGGATTGCCCGGAGATCAGGCAGCGAATCCGGTCATGATCTCGCAGCACTTCGCGCGGTGGACCGTCCAGCGCGTAAATGCGTTCGCGAACACCCTCATCGTCAATCCGGTGCACCACGCGCAGCGTATCCATGCGCCCGTTGCTGATGCTGACCAGAGTGCCGCGGTAACTGATCGAGGACATTGCGTGTTCCATGCGATTCAGCCACTTTTCGACCCCTTCGGCCCAGGCCTGTCCGGCAAGGGCCAGCCACAGGCCGGCCAGCACGAAACAAGCGCGCAAGACTCTGTTCATCGGGGGTCTTCGTCTGCCTGATTTGCAGTTTCCTCGGATGCCGGAGGCGCGAGGCGGACGGGCGCGGGCGCCGCCAGCACGGGCGCAAGTGAATTGAAGCCGGTGCCGCCCGCCGCCTGACTGTGCCGGATCATGTATCGGTTGATACGCTGCTGGCCGGGTGCAACTCCTCCTGCGCGCTCCGATTCATCGTACGAGCGCGCACCGAAACCGGTCGGCACGGCTTCGGCGTTGAACTGCCGGTCCAGAGCTGTCGATTGACTGACGAAACCCGGCCGATCGTCCAATTGCCCGCTGCTGTGCCCATCCTGGCCCAGCCGATAATCCAGCCCGGCGACGGCAACCAGGGCAACGCCGGCGGCAATCGCACCGCCAACGCCGAAGCGCATAAGCGCCGGCATTCGGGCCGGTCGTTCAGGCAAGGCCTCGTTTTCCAGCGCAGCCTGCACGCGCCCGACGAGCGAAACCGGACCCTCGAACTCGTGTTGCAGACAGGCGCGAACGAGATGGCATCGCTGCCAGTGTTCGTGCATGCTTTCTTCGTCGGCCAGGCGTCGAAGCAGAAACTCTGCACCCCCACGATCCATTTCGCCATCGACCAGGGCGGAAACCGGTTCGCGATTCCCGTTCGGAGAGAAGTCAGATTCGGCGGTGTCGGTTCGGTCGTTCATTGAAAAGGCTCCGGAGCTATTAATGCAGGTTGCTCAACAATGGCCGCAAACGGCTGTCGATTGCTTCGCGCGCGCGGAATATTCGCGAGCGTACCGTGCCGATGGGGCAATCCATTGTCGTGGCGATATCTTCGTAACTCATCCCTTCCATCTCGCGCAGCGTGATGGCCACGCGCAGGTCTTCGGGCAATTCGGCGATGGCTTCGTGGATGGTGCGTTCAATTTCTTCCTTGAGAAGTTCGTGTTCGGGAGAACTGCGATCCTTCAGACGCGTTTCGACCTGAAATTGTTCCGCGTCCTGCGCGTCGATGTCGGACGACGGCGGTCTGCGGCTTTGTGAAACCAGGTGATTCTTGGCCGTGTTGATCGCGATCCGGTACATCCAGGTGTAAAACGCGCTTTCACCGCGGAAGCGTCCGATCGCCCGATAGGCCTTTATGAACGCTTCCTGGGCCACGTCCAGCGCCTCCGCATGATCGGACACGTAACGCGAAATCAGGCTGACGATCTTGTGCTGATACTTGCCTACCAGCAGATCGAATGCCCGCTTGTCGCCCTTCTGGACTCTTTCGACCAGAAGTTGATCGGTTTCACGTTCGCCCATCGGGCCGTCCTGCTCCAGATTCGGTGCACATCCGGCGAACGGGCGCTACCCCATGGACCGCCGTCTGCCGCATAAGTTCGTATTCTTGCCCGATCGAAACCTGAAACTCGCGTCGATCTTCGGAGCCAGGATCAGTTTTCACGGGTCACGCGCAGGACTTCGTCCAGCGAGGTCTCACCTGCAAGCGCCTTGCGCCAGCCATCGGCAAACATCGAGGGCGCGCTGTTGCGCGCTATGGTCTCGAGTTCCGACTCGGCCGCCCGACGATGGATCGCCGCCTGCATTTGCGCGTCGATCGTCACCAGTTCATAGATGCCGGTTCGGCCGCGATAACCGCTTTCGCCGGCGGACAGCTCGTCCCCGGGCCGGTATAGCGTAACCGTTTCGTCGGCTTCGATGCCGGCACCCCCGAGTTGGCCGGCCGTATATTCGACGGCGCGGCGGTGATCCGGATCCAGCCGCCTGACCAGTCGCTGGGCCATCACGCCGATCAGGCTGGAAGACAGCAGAAACGGCTCGATGCCCATGTCCACCAGCCGATTGATCGCACCCACCGCGGTATTCGTATGAAGGGTAGAGAGCACCAGGTGGCCGGTCATCGATGCCTGGACCGCAATGCGCGCGGTTTCCAGGTCACGGATTTCACCCACCATCACAACGTCCGGGTCCTGGCGCAGGATCGCGCGCAATCCACGTGCAAAGGTCAGCTCCACCTTGGGGTTGACCTGGGTCTGCCCGATCCCGTCGATGTCGTACTCGATCGGGTCCTCGACGGTCATGATGTTGCGCGTACGGTCGTTCAGTTCCAGCAGGGCCGCGTACAGCGTGGTCGATTTCCCGGAACCGGTCGGTCCGGTCACCAGCAGGATGCCGTGCGGCCTCTGGACCAGCTTGCGCAGCCGGGCCAGGGTCGATCCGTCCATGCCCAGGTCGGCCAATCCCAGCTTGCCGGCCTGCTTGTCCAGCAGCCGCAGGACGACGCGCTCGCCGTGGCTCGAAGGCAGGGTCGAGACCCGCACGTCCACCGGGCGGCCGGCCAGCTTCAGGCTGATCCGGCCATCCTGCGGCAGGCGCTTCTCGGCAATGTCCAGGCGCGCCATGACCTTGAGGCGCGAAGCCACCAGCGAAGCCAGGCCCGGCGCGGTGGAAAGCGCTTCGCGGAGCACGCCGTCGACCCTGAAACGCACTGAAAGCCGATCGTCGAACGGTTCGAAGTGAATGTCGGAAGCCTGTTCGCGCACGGCCTGAGACAGCACGCCGTTGATCAGGCGGATGATCGGCGCATCGTCGTCGGCCTCCAGCAGGTCGGCCGGTTCGGGCAACTGTTCGGCCAGGCTGGAAAGATCGAGCTCCTCGTTGAGACCTTCGGCGACCCGGTGCGCGCTGGCGTCATCGCCCTGGTAGAGCCGCGCGATCAGTTCACCGAACTCGGCCGCACCCAGCTTTTCGATGACGCTGGATCCGACGAGGTTCCGGCGCACTTCCCTGAGCGCCTCCAGGTCGGTCGGGTTGCGGACCACGATTCGGAAGCGGCCGGCGGCATCCCGACCGGCCACGGTCACGCCGCGGCGGCGGGCAAATCCGAATCCGGGCCTGAAATCAGCGCTCATCCGTGCGCCGGCCCGCGCTTCCGGTCTGCAGGAAGTCCTCGAGTTCCGGAAGCAACGGCGTGGCCTCGCGCCGCGAAAGAATGCTGCGGCCCTCGCGCTGTTCGAGCTGCGAGCCGCGAATGCTTTCGTACTTGCCGGAGGTCAGTTCGTCCATGAGCTTCTGGTCGGCCAGGATCCGCGGCCGGATGAACACCATCAGGTTGCGCTTGACCTGATTGGTGGAACGAAACGTGAACAATTCGCCGACCAGCGGAATCCGGCTCAGGCCCGGCACGCGCTCGATCGATTCGTTGAGGTCGTCGGTGATCAGCCCGCCCAGAACCAGCATGGAGCCGTCGGGCACCATCACGCGGGTCGAGATCGTACGCTTGTTGGTGATCAGGTCCACCGCGCCGGCTACCGGAGCAAGCGACGAGACCTCCTGCTCGATGCCCAGCATGATGGTATCGCCCTCGTTGATGTGCGGCGTGACCTGGAGCTTGAGCCCGACCTCCTCGCGCTGGATGGTCTGGAACGGATTGACCTGCCCCTCGGCAGTCGAAACGCCTTCGGCCAGGAAGCTGCCGGACAGAAAAGGCACTTCCTGGCCGACGTTGATGCTGGCGGAATGGTTGTCCATGGTCACGATCGAGGGCGTGGACAGCACGTTGGTGTTGCCGTCGGTGGCCAGCGCCTGGGCCAGTGCGCCGATTTCCAGCAGCTCGATCCCGAGCAGATTGCTGGTGCCGTCGACGAATCCCAGGTTCAACCCGCCGCCGGGCAGCACGTTGGCCCCATCTTCGCCGCCGGGAAGCCCGGCGCTCAAATTCAGGATGTTGCGTCCGCCGCTGCCGAAATTGGTGCCGCCGAAGAAGCCGGAATCGCCGGATTCGAAAAATTGCCACTGAATCCCCAGATCCTGGCCGGTGTCGGCGGCGACTTCGGCAATGATGGCCTCGACCAGCACCTGCGCGCGGCGAATGTCGAGCTGATCGATGATCGAGCGCATTTCCCGATACACCGCCGGCGGCGCGGAGATCACCACCGAATTGGTTTCCTCGTGGGCATTGATCCGGACCCGCTGGCGCTGCCCTTCGACCGCTTCGTCGACCAGACTCTCGAGCACCGGCACCAGCGAGTCGGCATCGGCATAGCGCAGGTAGACAACGCGCGCACCGCTGCCCTCGCTCAGCGGGGTGTCCAGGTGACTGACCAGCGTGCGCAGACGAACGCGCTGACCGGAATCGCCGCGCAGCACGATCGAGTTGGTGCGCGTATCCGGGACCGCCAGCGGCTGCTCCGAGCCCGAATAGATCTGGTTGGCGATTTCGGCGACCTCGTCGGCGTTGGCATGGCTCAGCGCAAGCACCTCGGCGCCGTTGTCGGAAGCGGCGTCCAGGCGCCGGATGACGGCCTGGAGGCGGCGCACGCCGGCGGCGCGATCGCTGACCAGCAGCGAATTCGAATTCTCGTGCGCGGCCAGGTAGGTCGACTGCGGCACCAGCGAGCGCAGGATGGGCAGCACCTCGGCGGCACGCACGTGCTCCAGGCCGATCAGCCGGATGAGCTGGTCCTGAGCGCCCGCCTCGCCATTGCCGGCGGCGCCGCCGAAGCGTGCCGCGACATCGGGCACGATGCGCGTCACCGAGCCATCCGCGACCGCGCTGTAGCCATGCACGGCAAGAATCGAGCGAAACACCTCGTAGACGGACGCGGCGTCGAGTTCCTCGCTGGAAATGACCGTGATCTCGCCGCTCACCGCAGGATCGATCACGATATTGCGCCCGGTGATATCGGCCACCGTCGTGATCAGCGACCGAATGTCGGCGTTCTGGAAATTGAGCAAATGCGTCTCATCTTCCCGCGCCGGGTCCTGCGCTTGCAGCATGGGACCTGCAAGGCCGAGCGCCAGAGCAACCGCCAGCATCCATTTTTGTTTCTTCATCGGGAATTCGCTCCGCCGAGATTGGAAAGATCGGGCGTCAGGACCAGCTGACGGTCGCCCCGCCGGACCGTGATCGCAAGCGGTTGGCCCGGATTGATGGATCCGAATACGTCGCGCACGTCGCTCTGGTTGTCCACCGGCTCGCCGTTGATCGCCAGCACGACGTCGTTGGCGTGGAAGCCGAGCTGGGTGAAGATGGCCGCATCACGTCCGGCGCGCACGCGGAATCCGCCGCCGGCCACCGGCAATATGGTGATGCGCTGCGCCAGCGCTTCCGGGTCGAGCCTGAAACGCGAAGTCATGGACGCCAGCGAGCCGATGCCCATGCCGCTGACCGAGTCCTGCTCTTTGCCCGAATTCGAGGCCGTGCGCGATCCCCGCGGTCCCGGAGATTCGGACCCGGGCAGCTCCAGCGCCTCCCGCGCACCGTCGCGCTCCAGCACCACGCGCCGCGCCTGGATCGTGACGACCTCGGCCTGTCCCGGCACCTCGTCCCCGGCGCGGTAGACCCCCTCGTTGCCCTCGGCGTCCACGATGACGGCGTAGCCGCGGTCACCGGTGACGACGCCGTGCAAGCGCAGCGCCAGCGGCGTTGACGGCAGCGGCTGCTCGAAGCCGTAGTCGACATCGGAAGGATCGCCGAACATTCGCCAGTCGCGGTCGGGAAACGTTGTGGCAGGTGCCGCCGACGGCGTGAACGGCAGGGACTGATAATCGACTTCGACGCCATCCACCAGCACGATGGCCAGCCGCACCACCAGCAGCGCACAGATGCCGACCAGCAGCCAATTGGCCGCAGTCAGCGTGCGCCCGGAATCAAATCGGCTGAACGAGGCGATCATGCGCGAAATGCTGCAGGTCGAACACAGTTCGGCAGATTAGCACAGCGTCGAAAGCCCCACCAGGTCAACCACGCCGTCGTCGGCCGCCGCCGCGCGGGCCTCCGCGGCCCTTGCCGCCACGGCTGCCGGCCGGTTTGCCGCGGTTTCCGCTCGGCGGCTCGGCGCGCTCGAGTTTCGGCAAATCGGCCGCATCGTGACTGATCAGCTCGATCGGTTGATCGATGTATTCCTCGATTTCGGGCAGGTGGAAGGCGTAATCCTCGCAGGCGAAGCTGATCGCCTCGCCGGTCGCTCCGAGCCTGGCCGTCCGGCCGATGCGGTGGACGTAGTCGGCCGCGTCCTGGGGCAGATCGAAATTGATCACGTGACTGACGTCGGGAATATGCAGTCCGCGCGCCGCGACGTCGGTTGCCACCAGGATCGGCAGGTCACCGGCGTGGAATTGCTGCAGCAGCCGCTGGCGCTTTTTCTGCGGCACCGATCCGGCCAGCATGGCCGACTGGAAGCCATTGCCCTGGAGCATGCGATCGACCAGGTCGGCCGCGCGCCGTGTATTGACGAATACGATCACGTGCCCGTCGACCATTTCGCGCAGCAGCTTGATCAGCAACGGCAGCTTTTCGCGGTTGGACGGGTAATAGACGACCTGGCGCACGCGCTCGGTGGTCTTGTGGTCCTCGTCAATGCGGATGGTCTCTGCATCGTTCATGTGCTCGTAGGCCAACTCGGTGACCTTGAGCGGGAACGTGGCCGAAAACATCAGGCACTGGCGCTTGTCGACCGGCGGCATGGCGCGGAACAGATAGCGAATATCGTTGATGAATCCAAGGTCGAACATGCGGTCGGCCTCGTCCAGCACGGCAATCCGGACGTGCTTGAGATTGAACACGTTCTGCTTGAAGTAGTCGATCACCCGGCCGGGCGTTCCGATCAATACATCGACCCCGCCGGCGAGCCGGTCGCGCTGCTTCTGGTAATCGACGCCGCCGTAGGCCAGCCCGAACTTCAGCCCGGTATGCGACCCCAGCAACTCGGCGTCGCGATGGATCTGGATGGCCAGTTCCCGGGTTGGCGCGATCACGATCGCACGCGGATGGTGACCCGCGCTGTGCGGATCGGGATCGGTCAGCAGGCGCTTGAAGATGGCCAGCAGGAAAGCCGCGGTCTTCCCGGTGCCGGTTCGGGCCTGGCCGGCCACGTCGCGCCCGGAGAGGGCAAGCGGCAGAGTATCGGCCTGGATCGGCGTGCACTTTTCGAAACCGGCGTCGCGCAGTCCGGCCACGATCGCCTCCGGCAGGTCGAAGCTGTCGAATCCAATCTCGCTGAGTACATGCTCGACGTGCTCGGTGGATGCCGGCTCGCCGGCGCTTTGTTGGTCGGTTCGGATATCTGTATCGCTCACGCAGTGAAACCTGAAAAAATGGGGCCAACGCCGGCCCTGGCCGGGGCCGTGCCGGGAACTTCGAAGGCAATCGGGTTGAAACGACAGCGAACCGCCCGAATCTGCCGGACACGGCGCCGCTGCCAGACGGCCTGCTTTTTGCAGTATTCTAGCATTCTTGAGGAAGCGCAAGCCTGTTCGCCGGGCCCCGGTCCGTATTCCCCCAAATCCGCAGTTCCCAAGGAGATATCCATCGTGTCCGACAAAATCACGCACGTATCCGACGCATCTTTCGAGCAGGAAGTCATCAATGCCGGCCACCCGGTACTGGTCGATTACTGGGCCGAGTGGTGCGGCCCGTGCAAGATGATCGACCCGCTGCTGCACGAACTCGCCGACGAGTACGGCGGCAAGATCAAGATCGCCAAGGTCAACATCGACGAGAATCAGCAGATTACCAGCCAGTTCAAGATTCGCGGCATCCCGACCCTGATGGTGTTCAACGACGGCAAGGTCCAGGGCATGAAAGTCGGCGCCGTCACCAAGGGAGTCTTGAAGGAATTCATCGAGGAACATATCTAGATCCGGGCCGGGCCCGGGCGCGTCGGCGCCGCCGACATCGAAGAGCCTCCCGTCCGGCGCGGGACACTGGACGGGAGGCCTGGAAGGTGGTAGTCTTGCGACATCCCTTGCGGGCAACCGCCCGTTACAGCACTATCAGATTCCCTAGATCTTCGGGACCAACTGGAATGTTTTCCCGCTCGCATTACCGAGCCGCACGCGTCAACTTGCGCGCATGAGGCGGTGTGCAGCACTCCGTTCAATCCGGGTATTTCAAGGCAAATCGTTCGATGAATCTAACCGACTTGAAGAAGAAGTCCGTCCAGGACCTTATTGAAATGGCCAATGATCTCGGCATCGAGAACATCGGCCGATCGCGCAAACAGGATGTCATTTTCGCCATTCTCAAGGCGCGCGCACGCAAGAAAGAGCCGATCTACGGCGATGGCGTGCTGGAAATTCTCCAGGACGGCTTCGGCTTCCTGCGCTCGTCGCTCGGTTCATACATGGCCGGGCCGGACGACATCTACGTTTCCCCCAGCCAGATTCGACGCTTCAACCTGCGTACCGGCGACATGATCTCGGGCAAGATCCGGCCACCCAAGGAGTCGGAACGCTACTTCGCCCTGCTCAAGGTCGAGGAAATCAATTATCACAAGCCGGAAGCGTCCAAGAACAAGATCCTGTTCGAAAACCTGACGCCGGAATTTCCGCGCGAACAGTTCATGCTGGAACGCGGCAACGGTTCCACGGAAGACATTACCGGGCGCATCATCGACCTGATCGCGCCGGTGGGCAAAGGGCAGCGCGGCCTCATCGTCTCGCCGCCCAAGGCCGGCAAGACCATGTTGCTGCAGCACGTCGCCACGGCCATTCGGGCCAACAATCCGGAAGCGCACATGATCATCCTGCTGATCGACGAGCGTCCGGAAGAAGTCACCGAAATGCAGCGCAGCGTCGATGCCGAAGTCATCTCGTCGACATTCGACGAACCGGCAACGCGCCACGTGCAGGTCGCCGACATGGTGATCGAACGCGCCAAGCGCCTGGTCGAACAGCAGCACGACGTCGTCATCATGCTCGACTCCATCACCCGTCTGGCGCGCGCCTACAACACGGTGGTGCCGTCTTCGGGCAAGGTGCTGACCGGTGGCGTCGACGCCAACGCCCTGCAGCGACCGAAGCGATTCTTCGGCGCCGCGCGCAAGATCGAGGGGGGCGGCAGCCTCACCATCATCGCGACCGCGCTCGTCGATACCGGCTCGAAAATGGACGAAGTCATCTACGAGGAATTCAAGGGCACCGGCAACATGGAGATTCACCTGAGCCGCCGCATATCCGAAAAGCGCGTGTTTCCGGCAATCGACATCAATCGTTCCGGCACCCGCCGCGAGGAGCTGATGATCGGCAACGAGTTGCTGCAGAAAATCTGGATCCTGCGCCGCATCCTGCATCCCATGGACGAAAGCCAGGCTATCGAGTTCATGCTCGACAAGCTCAAGTCGACCAAGACCAACGAAGAATTCTTCAACTACATGAAACGTTGAGGATGAAGTGAGTGCAACCGCCAGGTATCGTCTCGATGATTGCGCCCGGCGCGCGCCCCTGACCGGAGGCGCGACGCGCTCGGGAAACCGATCCGCGGCGTTCCTCTGCGTTCTCCTGCTGGCAATCGGCGGCTGTGTTCCGGTACCCCGGGGCGGCGACGGTCAGGATCTCGACTTCATGTCCGGCGAAGAACTTCGCCAATACGCCGAAGAGACGTTCCGGCATCAGAACCGCGTCACGACACGGCTTATGATGGCGCCACTTGATTCGCCTTCCATCGATAATGAAAACCGTCGCCTTATCGAGCGGGCCGAGTCGGAAATGAACGATGCCTGCGCCAGCCTCAACGAAATTGCTTCGGCCCGCGCACGCGGCGACGAAGTGAACGCGGAGCTCGAAAACACGGTTCGAAGAAATCTGCGCACCTGCGCCCGAAAAACCAAGCGCCTGGAAAGCATTCTCGATGCGCTTGACGTCGGCCGGGATCGTTAACAATATCCAACTGCACTGCATTATCGACAATGCACTGACGATGAAAAAGCCGTGCCCGGTCAGAGCACCTTGACCGAAGTCAAGACAAGCGGCCGATCCCGAGCCTGGTCACGGATTCCGCACGCCCATCACCAGTTGAATGGACGCCTGCGCCAAACGGTTCCTGTAACATGCACTGGATCGTTTATTCGGACGTACATCGACCATGGGCATGCCGCACACACTGATCGTTTTCGCCACTACCGACGGACAGACGCGCAGGATTGCCGAGCGTCTCCAAGCCACGCTGGCCAGCAATTCCATCGAGGCCACCCTCGCCGGCATCGATCAGGCGGCAGAGTTCGATCTTGCCGATTACGACTGCCTGATCGCCGGCGCCTGCGTTCGCTACGGCAGGCATGATCCCCGCATGGCCCGATTCCTCGACGACAACAGGACGACGATCGAACGCATGCCGAACGCATTCTTTTCGGTCAACCTGATCGCGCGCAAGCCGGAAAAGCGCAACCTGGCCGGAAACAAGTACCTTCGGAAATTTCTCGAGCGCCTTTCCTTCCAGCCGGACCATGTCGAGATAATCGCCGGGAAGCTGGACTATCCCCGCTATCGGCTCATCGATCGGGTGATGATCCAGATGATCATGAAAATGACCGACGGCCCCACCGACGGAAAAAGCGTCATCGAATACACCGACTGGGCCCAGGTCGATCGGCTGGCCGAGCGCATGGCCGGGGTCCTGACCGATTCCGACACGGGCGACGCTTCCGCCGCGCGAACTGACAGCGCCTCACGTCAAGCCGCCGCCGAGACCTGAACAGATGATCTCAGAACTTTTCGACCCCGCAATCTGGCACGCCGTGGGCGGTCATGCCGAGCGCGACATCAGCTATCACCTGGCGCAGGATCCCGCGAATCCCGGCCGAGCCATCGCGCGCATCGCGTTCAATCGTCCGGATTGCCGCAACGCCTTCCGGCCCCAGACCGTCGACCAGCTCTACAGCGCCCTCGATCACGCGCGCCGGCAGACCGATATCGGCTGTGTCCTGCTGACCGGCAACGGACCCTCGAGCAAGGATGGCGGCTGGGCCTTTTCCTCGGGCGGCGACCAGACCGTGCGCGGGCCGGACGGCTACATGTACGACGACCCCGAGGCCAGCGGTCGCCTGCACATACTCGAGGTGCAGCGCCTGATCCGCTTCATGCCCAAGATCGTCATCGCCGTCGTTCCCGGCTGGGCCGTGGGCGGCGGGCACAGCCTGCACGTAGTCTGCGACCTGACAATCGCCAGCCGCGACTACGCCCGCTTTCGCCAGACCGATCCGGACGTGGCCAGTTTCGACGCCGGCTACGGCTCGGCGCTGCTGGCGCATCAGATCGGCCAGAAGCGTGCGCGCGAGGTGTTCTTCCTCGGCAAGACCTACGATGCCGGCGAAGCCGCCGCCATGGGCATGGTCAATGAAACCGTGGCGCATGACGCTCTGGAAAAAAGAGCGGTCGAGCTGGCGGGAATCGTCAACAGCAAGAGCCCCACCGCCATGCGCATGCTCAAGTACGCATTCAACCTGCCCGACGACGGCATGGTCGGGCAACAGCTTTTTGCCGGCGAAGCCACCCGACTGGGTTATGCCACCGACGAAGCGCGGGAAGGCCGGGAGTCCTTCGTCGAAAAGCGCGAGCGCGACTTTTCCCGTTTCCCCTGGCATTTCTGAAAACACGATCCCACCACGGTTTGACAATGCCATCGGAACCCTCGAATCGGCTGGACGACACCCAGGCTTTCGTGCCGAACGTCAACACGCTGTGGGCGCGCGTGCTTGTCGACGAACTCGTCCGCTGCGGGCTGCGCGAGGTCTGCATCTCGCCGGGCTCGCGCTCGGCGCCGCTGGTATTCCAGTTCGCCGCGCATCCCCGGATCGTCGACCATTCGATCGTCGACGAGCGCTCTGCCGGATTCTTCGCGCTGGGGCTGGCGCGCGCCTCGGCGCGTCCGGTCGCCCTGCTGTGCACCTCCGGAACCGCGGCGGCGAACTATTTCCCGGCCATCTGCGAAGCCGAAGGCGACGACGTCCCGCTGCTGGTGCTGACCGGCGACCGGCCGCCCGAGGACCATGACTGCGGTGCACAACAAGTGATGGAACAGGCGAGGCTGTACGGCGAACACGTGCGCTGGTTTCACCGGGTTGCACAACCCGAAGCGACCGCACACAAGCTCGCCTATCTGCGCTCGCTTGCATGCCGCGCAATACATCGGACGCAATTTCCGCAACCGGGTCCGGTTCACCTCGACTTGCCGTTCAGCAAGCCGCTGGAACCCGTCGCGGTGGGTCCCGACAGTCCCGCTCACGTGCCACGATCGGCATTGGACGAAGCCGGATCGGCCATCGACGGTCGCGCAGACAGCATGCCATGGATCCGGATTCACGCGGCGCTCAGCCCCCCCGACGAACCGGCCCTCGAACAGCTCGTCGGAGCGCTGGATCGTGCCAAGCGGCCGTTGATCTTCGCCGGCACCGACCCGGATGGCCCGGATTATCGTCAGGCCCTGCGTGCGCTGGCCGAACATGCCGGCATCCCGATATTGGCCGAGCCAGGCTCGGGACTGAGGCACTGGAACGCCCGCGGCGCGAACGTGATCGGCGCCGGCGACCTGGTCGCCGGCAGCCGCTTCCACGACCTTTGCGGCCGGCCCGACCTGATCGTGCGCACCGGCAGCGCCCCGCTGTCCTGGGCCACGCAGGCGCTGCTGAAAAATGCCGAGCAGGCATTCCAGATTGCCGTCGGACCTCATTCGAAGCTCGTCGACCCCGACCATAACCTGTCCTTGCAGCTGGCCGTCGAGCCGGGTGCCCTGTTCGACGAAACCGCAAGGCGGATCGCTACGCCGAATACCGAGCGTCGCGCATGGCTGCACGCGCACCAGCGCGCCGACGCGTTGGCCCGGTGCGAACTCGACCGCTGTCTCGACGGTTCGCAAACGTTTTCAGCCCCCGGCATGTGGCATGCGCTCGGTGCGCTGCTGCCCGACGGCTGCGGCCTGTACTATTCCAGCAGCATGCTGGTACGCCATCTCGACGCGTTCATGTGCGCCCACGACCGGGATCTGGATGTGTACTTCAACCGCGGACTGAACGGCATCGACGGCGTGGTTTCCACCGGCGCCGGCATCGCCGCGGGACGACGCAAACGCAATGGCCGTGCCCCGCAGCCGACGCTCCTCGTGATCGGCGACGTCGCGCTGCGCCACGACGCGACCGCGTTGCTTCTTGCCCGGGAATTGAATCTCGATCTCACGGTCCTTGTGGTCGACAACCATGGCGGCGAGATATTCGAGTACCTGCCGAGCGCCGGATACGGCGAGGTTCACGAGCGACACTTCGCGACCTCGGAAAGCACGCCGATACGGGAAATCATTCCCCGCGGCATCGAACTGCTGGAACCTGCCGACTGGCGGCAGTTCAGCGAGCAGATTTCCGCGTCGCTGGCCAATCGCGGTCTGCACGTGATCCGGTTCCCCACCGACCGCCGAATCGACCACCGCCTGCGCGGCCAGCTGTTCGACCGGATCGCACAACGAGTGGAACAGGCCCTGCAAGGATCCGACAGCCCGTATTTCCCGCAGGCATGAACGCGGCGCTGAACCGGCAGGCATTCACCCTGGAATCCATTCGGCTGGACACGCGCCGGCTGCGCCTGGCCGCCCCGCTGGCAACGGCCGTCGGCAACTTCGAATTCCGCGAGATCGCGCTGGTGCAGGTCACGATCCGACACCGCGGCCGTCGGCAGCGCGGATTCGGCGAAGCTTCGCCGCTGCCCGGCTGGACCCGGGAAACCGTGCCCGGAATCCGCGTGGCCGTGACCCGGATCGAATGTCCGCTGACGCTGAACGGCATCGACGCGCTCGATCACGGGATCCCCGACCTGGACGATTCGCCCGTGCTTCGCTTCGGCATCGAAACGGCGCTGCTCGACGCGCTGACTCGCCTGGCCGGAGTGTCCCTGGGCCAGGCGCTCGCGGGCTTCCGCAACACGCGCCGGGCAGCTTCCGTCGCGGTTCAGTTCACCATCGGTGCCGAACCAGCCGCGCTCTGCATCCCGGCCCTGCAAGCCGCCCAGGCGGCGGGCCATAGCCACGCCAAGCTCAAGGTCGGCGTGACCGACCCCGAGAGCGACCTGGCGCGCATACGCAGCATCATGGCCGCCTGCCCCGACTTGACGCTGCGGCTGGATGCCAATGGCGCCTGGTCCATCGACCAGGCGCGCTGCATGCTGGCCTCGCTTCCGTCCGATCGGATCGAGATGATCGAGCAGCCGGTGGCCGACGATCGGCTGTCCCGACTGCTGGCCCGCCACGATGGCCGCGGACCGTTGATCGCCGCCGACGAAAGCTGTGCCGACCGCAAGCGCATTCGAACGCTGCTCCGCTCGCGCACACTCGGCGCAATCGTGGTCAAGCCCTCGGTGGTCGGCGGCCTGCTGCCGGCCGGCAAGCTTTTCGAGACGGCCCGCCGGCACGGCATCGAGGTTGTCATCAGCAACCTGATGGAATCGGCCGTGGGCCGGCGTGCCATCGCCCACCTGGCGACCGCATGGCCGGAACTCGAGGGACCGCACGGCCTTGCCACGGGACAATGGTTCAGCGAAGACGTCGCCCCGCAACCCGACTTCATCGAAGCGGCCCGACTGCATCCGGGCAGCGCGCCCGGCATCGGCTTCGAACCGGCCTGGCCGAACAACGCATGACGGCGTGGTTGGCACAGCAGGCGCAGGAACATCCCGAAGCCATTGCGCTGATCGAGGGCCGGAGCCGGCTGACCTACGCGAATCTGGCCGAACAGGCCGCGCGACGCGCCGCAATCCTGGCCGCGCATGGCGTGCGGCCGGGCAATCGAGTGGTTGTGCAGGTGCATACGGACCTGCAGTCGGCAATCTGGCTGCACGCGATCATCTGGCTGGGCGCTGCCGCGGTGCCCGTGGAACCGAAGCTTCCGCCCGGGCGAATGCGTCTCCTGATCAAACAGCTGCGCCCCGCGGCATCGATCATGCCGGAGGCCGACGCGCTTCGAATTGGCGCCAGCAAGGATGAAAGCCGGGGCGAAAACGGACACGCGTGCCCGTTCATCGATGCCGACCAGCCGCCGGCGCAGCACGTCGAAGCGCTGGCGCCGGCCGCCTACGCGCCCGCGCGCTGCGCCACCATCATGCTCACCTCGGGCAGCAGTTCGGCGCCAAAAGCCGTGCCGCTTACGCTGGATAACCACCGGACAAGCACGCTGGCAATCGCCCGGCGCATCGGCATGACCGGCGCGGACCAGTGGCTGCTGTGCCTGCCGCTTGAACATATCGGCGGACTCGCGATCCTGATCCGCAGCGTGATCTGCGGCAGCGCGGTCCATCTGCACCCACGCTTCGAACCAGCCGCGGTGCTCGACGATCTTGCCGAAAATCCGGTCACCCTGGCGTCCATGGTGCCGGCGATGCTGCAGCGGATCCTGGACCGGCAAGCCGGTCCGGCGAGTTCGAAGCTGCGCGCCCTGCTGATCGGCGGCGCACCGGCCGCGCCCTGGCTGTTGCGGCACGCGCGAAACCTGGGCTGGCCGGTGCTCCCCACCTGGGGCATGACCGAGGCCTGTTCGCAACTGGCCACGATGGCCCCCGACGAGGCGGCGCGAATCGACTTCGCCGAGCACCCCGGCACTGTCGGACGCCCTCTTTCGGGCGTCGAAGTCCGGACCGCATCGTCCGGGATCCTCCAGGTCCGTGGTCCGATGCTCTTTTCCGGCTATCTCGGAAGCGCCGGCGAGCCCGACCACGGCCCTGACGCCGAGGGCTGGTTTTCTACCGGCGACATCGGCGAGTTTGTGCCCGAAGGCGATCTTCGGATTGCCGGGCGCGCCGACGAAGTCATCATTTCGGGCGGCGTCAACGTGAACCTGGAAGCGGTTCGGCAGCGACTTGGCGAATGTCCACAGGTCCACGATATCGTGCTGGTCGCGCTGGAGGATGCGCGCTGGGGCCAGCGCATCGGCGCGGTCGTGCAGCCGCGCGATCCGAGCGCCGACGCCGGGCAATTGCAGGCCTTCGTGGCCGACTGGAGCCGGGCAAGACTCACGCCTGCCGAACGACCGCTCCGCTGGCACATCGTAGACAATATACCCAGAAGCGCTGCCGGCAAGCCGCTCACGCCCGCCTGCAGGGCCCTGCTCGAAAACGACTGACGAATTCCGGGCCCCGGATCGGACACGTTTCAACCAAAGGATCGCTATGTCGAAACAGGTTCACGCAATGTTCTCCCGCATCGCGCGGCGCTACGACCGGGCCAACCGGTGGATGTCGTTCGGCAGTGACCAGGCCGTCCGGCGCCGGACCGTAGCGATGTCCGGCGTCGAGCCCGGCGATGCAATCCTCGACTGCGCCGCCGGCACCGGCGACCTCACGCTGCTCTTCCACGACGCGATGGATGGACGGGGCCGCGTCGTCGGCTCGGACTTCAACGCCGACATGCTCGCGCTGGCCGAGGAAAAATCACGGGCGCGCGGCGCCGATATCGAGTGGCGCGAGGAAGACAGCCAGGCGCTGGACTTCCCCGACGACAGTTTCGACGTCGTCGCCATCGCCTACGGCATTCGCAACGTCGACGACCCGGACAAGGCGCTCGGCAGCATGTACCGGGTGCTCAAGCCCGGCGGGCGGCTGGTGGTGCTGGAATTCGGCCAGCCGCCGGCGCTGCTCAAGCCGTTTTATTACCTCTACAACCGGCTTGTCATTCCGCTGATCGGCGGCCTGGCCGGCGGCGATCGCGATGCCTACCAGTACCTGCAGCGCACCTCCCACGCTTTCCCGTACGGGGCGGATTTCGCCGCGATGATGCGTGCCAACGGAGACTACGACGACATCACGACCCGGCCGGTCGCACTTGGCGTCAACTACATTTACGTTGGAACCAAGAAAGCGCACCGGGAAACCACTGACCAGGAATACGCGGGTGCTGCTGCAACCTGAGGGCAGCAATATTTCCGGAGAATGCCCGCGCGTCCACCCTCGCCACTGAATAATACGAACCGGGCTCGCCCATGCATGCGAAACTGATCGAAGCGCTCCGGAATCCGGATGCCTACCCTCACCCGGTCGACGAAGTCGAACGGATCGAGACGCACATCTCCTGGGTCCTCCTGGCCGGAGATTTCGTCTACAAGATCAAGAAACCGCTGGAGCTGGGCTTTCTCGATTTTTCGTCGCTGGAAAAGCGCAGATTCTTCTGCGGCGAGGAAATCCGGCTGAACCGCCGCACCGCGCCGGAACTGTATCTCGAAGTCGTCGCCATCGGCGGCACGCCCGATCAGCCGGTGCTGGGAGCAAAGGCAGAGCCAATCGAATACGCGGTCAAAATGCGGCGTTTCGACACCGGGGCCGGGTTCGATCGCCTGCTGGCCGACGGCCGGCTCGAACCCGGCCACGTCACCGATCTCGGACGCCGGCTGGCCGAACTGCACGGCATTGCCGCAGTGGCATCGGCGGACAGCGGCTTTGGCAGCTTCGACGCCGTTGCCGGGCCGATGCGCGACAATTTCGAAGACCTGGGCAAAACACTGAAACACGATGCCGTCCGGCAACGCCTGGACGAACTGAACCGGTGGACCGAACGCCAGCTCGAGCGCCTGGCACCGCTGCTGGAGAGGCGCCGGCGCAACGGCTTCACGCGCGAGTGCCACGGCGACGCCCACCTCGGCAACGTCGCGCTGATCGATGGCCGCGCGACGCTTTTCGACTGCGTCGAGTTCAGCGAAAAGCTGCGCTGGATCGACGTGATCTGCGACCTGGCGTTCACCGAAATGGACCTGCGAGACCGCGGCGCGGCCGGCTTCGCCTGGCTCTTGCTGGACGAATACCTGGCGCGCAGCGGCGATCACGATGGCATACAGCTGCTTCCGCTCTACATGGTGTATCGGGCCCTGGTGCGGGCCAAGGTCCAGGCGTATCGGCTGGACGACCCGGATGCCGACCGCGGCGAAGTCCTCGAACAGATCGACGACTACCTGGCACTGGCCGGGACGATCAGCAGCGAGCGGCGTCCTGCGCTGCTCGTGACCATGGGTGTGTCGGCCAGCGGAAAATCGTGGCTGGCACGGCGCCTGGTCGAACGGGTCGGCCTGGTCCGCATCCGCTCGGACGTCGAACGCAAGCGGCTGCACGGCCTGGATCCGGAATCGACCAGCGACTCGGGGCTGGGATCGGACCTGTATTCGAAGCAGGCGACCAGGCGTACCTACCGGCACCTGGCCGACCTGGCACGTGCGCCGATCGCGGCCGGCATCCCGGTGCTGATCGACGCGGCATGCCTCAAGATTTGGCAGCGCACCCTGTTCCGTACGCTTGCCGAAGAACTTGACGTCAGCTTCGCGATCATCCAGTGCGATGCCGACGAAGATGTGCTCAGAAACCGGATCCTCCGGCGCGAACAGGCCGGCGACGATCCGTCGGAAGCCGGGCTGGAGGTGCTGGCCCACCAGCACGCGACACTGGAGCCGCTGGAAGCCGGCGAACTTGGCTTTACGCTGCGCCTGGATACGGCCGCCGCGGATGCGACCGGGCGCGCCGCAGGCTGGATCGGGCAGCGGCTGGGTCTGTAGCGTTTCGCGCACCGCCCGGACTCCTGATCCGTTCGATTGATCTGGCTCAAGCTCGAGGCCCCGTCGGTTCGGTTAGACTCGCCTCACGAAATCATTCTCCAAGGAGGGCTCACCGATGTGCCTTGCTGTCCCGGCCCGGGTAGAGGCCTTGCACGAACACGACCAGGCCACGGTCGAGGTCGGCGGCGTACGCAGCCAGATTTCACTGGCAATGGTCGACGGCGTGGAAATCGGCGACTACGTCATCGTCCACGTCGGCCACGCCATCACGCGGCTGGACGTCGAGGAAGCGGAACGCTCTCTGGCGCTGTTTCGCGAACTGGCTGAAAAACTGGGAGAATCGCCCGATGCGGTATATTCAGGGCTTTCGTGACGGTCGCACGGCCGAGGCGCTCAGCAAGCTGATCGCCGAGGAAGTCCGCGCGGACCGCGATTACCACCTGATGGAATTCTGCGGCGGGCACACCCACGCGGTATTCCGCCACGGCATCCCCGATCTGCTGCCTGACAACATCGAACTGGTCCACGGTCCCGGCTGCCCGGTATGCGTGCTGCCGGTTTCGAGACTGGACATGGCGATCGAGCTGGCCAGCGACCGGAACGTGATCCTGGCCAGCTACGGCGACATGCTGCGGGTGCCGGCTTCGCGCCGCAACAGCCTGCTCAATGCCCGCGCCCGGGGCAAGGACGTGCGCGTGGTGCAGTCGGCGGTCGAAGCGCTGGCACTGGCGCGCGAGAACCCGGACCGCGAGGTCGTGCTGTTCGCCATCGGGTTCGAGACCACCACCCCGCCCACGGCATTGGCGATCAAGCAGGCCGCCGCGCTGGACCTGCCCAATTTCAGCGTCTTCTGCAATCACGTGCTCACGCCATCGGCGATCCAGTCGATTCTCGATTCGCCCGAAGTGCGCCGTCTCGGCCAGGTGCGGGTGGACGGATTCCTGGGCCCCTCGCACGTCAGCACCATCATCGGTTCGGCGCCGTACGAATTCTTCGCCGAGGAGTACCAGCGTCCGGTAGTGATCGCCGGCTTCGAACCGCTCGACGTGCTCGCATCGATCCGGATGCTGATCCGGCAGATGAACGAGGGCCGGGCCGAGGTCGAAAACCAGTTCACCCGCGGCGTCAGCCGCAATGGCAACGAAAAGGCCAAGGCCATGGTCGCCGAGGTGCTCGAACTCCGGCCCGATTTCGCCTGGCGCGGCCTCGGTCACGTGCCCTACTCCGGGCTGCGCATCAAACGCGAATTCCGCCGCTTCGACGCCGAGCAGCGCTTCGGGATGGTCGAACGCGACGTGCGCGAAAACGCCGCCTGCCAGTGCCCTGCCGTGATCCGGGGCGTCAAGAAACCCACCGATTGCGAGATCTTCGGCACCGTGTGTACGCCGCGCAACCCGATCGGCTCGTGCATGGTCTCCGACGAAGGCGCCTGCGCGGCCTATTACCGGTATCGACGCTATGCCGAGGCCGTTTGACGTTCAAAAGCGAGCCACAGATTACGCAGGTCGACACAGATTATTGACCTGGAGTTGTATTTCCACGCATAGAGAACGGCTTGCCTGGTTTCGGACCGTGGCGCTAAAAAGGGCGATCTTCGAATTCGCGGCCGAATGGAGTGCCATCGCACCATTGAACCGCCCCGGTGCGGTGACTGCCCAAGCAATTGCCGGACTGGGTTTTTCAAATAGAAATCAATAATCTGTGCAAATCTGTGTAATCTGTGGACCCAAGCTTCTTTGGCACCTTACGCGAGCGCCTACGCTATCGGGTATCAATCTACCAACGTCGACCCGTGACCAAAAATAAATGCGCATCCTGATTCTCTGCCATGCATTCAATTCGCTGAGCCAGCGCGTGTTCGCCGAACTTGAACGTGCCGGGCACGAGGTGTCGGTCGAGCTCGACATCAGCGACGCGGTCACGCGCGAAGCCGTCTCGCTGTTCGGGCCCGACGCGGTGGTGGCCCCTTTTCTCAAGCGCCGGATCCCCGACGACGTCTGGCACGCGGTGCCGTGCCTGATCATCCATCCGGGCCCGCCCGGAGATCGCGGCCCGAACGCGCTGGACTGGGCCGTGCTGGACGATGAACCGGCCTGGGGCGTCAGCATTATCCGGGCCACGGCTGAACTCGACGGCGGACCGGTGCTGGCCGCACGCAGGTTCACGATGCGCCGGGCGCGCAAGAGCAGCATTTACCGATTGGAGGTCACCGAGGCCGCGGTCGAGGCGCTGTTCGAGGCACTGGCACGGCTGAATCACCCTGAAAAGAGCCCGGAAAATATCATCGAGTTCCGCGGCCAGGGGCGCTGGCGCGACGCAGTCACAGCCGACGCACGCCGCGTCGACTGGCAGCACGACAATACCGAAACCGTGCTGCGCAAGATCAATAGCGCGGACGGCCAACCCGGCGTGGTCGATCGCCTCGCCGGGCGCGAGCTGCGCCTGTTCGATGCGCGTGGCGAGGCCGAACTTGCAGGCGCTGCCGGCCAACTGCTGGCGCGCTGCGGCGGCGCGGTGTGCCGCGCGACCACCGACGGTGCGATCTGGATCGGTTACCTCAAGACGACCGACAGGCAGGACTTCAAGCGCCCCGCCGTCGACGTGCTCGGCGAAGCCGCCGACGCGCTGGAGGAAGTCCGGCCACGCCGGACGGCGCAAGACGACCCGCGCGGGCCGATCCGCTACGTGGAGCACGGCGAAATCGGCATCCTGGAATTCGATTTCTACAATGGCGCGATGAGCACCAACGACTGCGCCGCGCTGCTCGAGGCCTGGCGCGATGCCGCCCGGCGCCCGACCCGCGTGATCGTGCTGGCCGGCGGCCGCGACTTCTGGTCCAACGGCATGGATCTCAACGGCATCGAGGCCGCCGACAGCCCGGCCGACGAGTCCTGGCGCAACATCAACGCCATGGACGACCTGGCCGAGGCCATCATCCGGACTACCAGTCACCTGACGGTCAGCGCCATGGCAGGCAACTCCGCGGCCGGCGGGGTTTTCCTCGCGCTTGCCGCCGACCGGGTCTGGGCGCGCGACGGCGTGGTCCTGAATCCGCACTACAAGAACATGGGCAACCTGTACGGCTCGGAGTTGTGGACCTACCTGTTGCCGCGGCGGGTCGGGGAGCAGGGCATCGACAAGGCGATGGGCCACCGGCTGCCGATGCTGGCCGTTCGGGCGCACGAGCTGGGCCTGGTCGACGCGGTGGGGCCGAACGACCCGGCCGAATTCGACGGTTTCGTGCGCCAGGCCGCCAGACAGCTGGCCGAACGCGACTGGTCACGGGCCGTGGCCACCAAGAAAGACCGTCGGACGCGCGACGAGAAAGAGCGCCCGTTGGCCGCATACCGGGCCGAAGAGCTCGAACGCATGCGGCTGAATTTCTACGGCTTCGACCCGTCCTACCACGTCGCGCGCTATCGGTTGGTCCGGCGCACGCCGCACGCCTGGACGCCGCTCTATCTCGCCCGCCACCGCCACATCGGCGAGCCGCCCGCCAGTCCGGAAACAACACGATGAGTAACGCGGTGCGGCGCCTGACCGTCGCCGGCCGCGTTCAGGGCGTCGGCTTTCGTCCGTTTGTCTACCGCCTGGCGCACGAATTCGAGCTGGCCGGCTGGGTACTCAACGCGGCCGGCGTGGTCGAAATCGAGATCCAGGGCCCCGCCGCGAGCCTGGACGCCTTCGCCCGCGCACTTGTCGAGCGAGCCCCGCCGCTGGCCCGCCCCGAACTGGTGGCCGAAACGGCCACCGGTCCAACAAAAAAATTCGAGCCGCTGGATGGGTTCGAGATTCGCGCCAGCCAGGCCGGCGCGGAACCCGAGATTCACGTCCCGCCGGACCAGTTTTTGTGCGACGACTGCCTGGCCGAAATGAGCGCGCCGGACGAACGTCGCTATCGCTACCCGTTCATCAATTGCACCCAGTGCGGGCCCCGCTACACCATCATTCGCGCGCTGCCCTACGACCGTCCCAACACTACGCTGAAAGACTTTCCGCTGTGCCGGGCCTGCGAGGCCGAGTACACCGATCCGCTGGACCGGCGCTTTCACGCCCAGCCGCTGGCGTGCCCCGCCTGCGGTCCCTCGCTTGCCTTTCGCCGCGGCGATGCGCGCCTGGACGAAGACGAGGCGGCACTGGCCGCCGCGGTGGCCGCGCTCGACGCCGGCGAAATCCTAGCGGTACGCGGCGTGGGCGGCTACCACCTGGTCTGCGATGCAGCCAACGCCGACGCGGTGGCCGGCCTGCGCCGGAGAAAGCAGCGACCGCACAAACCGCTGGCAGTCATGGTGCCGATGCGCGGCGACGACGGACTGGACGCCGCACGCGCGCTGGCCGAACTCGATCCCGCCGTTGCCGATCGGCTGGGCGATCCTGAACGGCCCATCGCGCTGGCGCGGCTCAAGCCGGGCCATCGGCTCGCCGACGGAGTCGCTCCCGGGTTGAACGAAGTCGGGCTGATGCTGCCGTACAGTCCGCTGCACCACCTGCTGCTTTCGGCGCTGGCGCGCCCGGTGATCGCGACCTCGGGCAACCTCAGCGGTGAGCCGGTGTTGACCGAGCCGGCCCAGGCCGAGGCGCGCCTGTCGAATATCGCCGACGCTTTCCTGCACCACAACCGCCCGATCCAGCGTCCGGCAGACGACCCGGTCTGGCGCCTGAACAGCGGCCGGATGCGGCCGATTCGGCTGGGCCGGGGTAACGCACCGCTGGAGCTCGAACTGCCGGTCGCACTCGAACGGCCGATCCTTGCGGTCGGCGCGTTCCTGAAAAACACAGTCGCCCTGGGCTGGAACCGGCGCGCGGTGGTCTCGCCGCATATCGGCGAGCTGGACAGCCCGCGGGCGGTCGAAGTGTTTGCCCAGGTCGTCGAAGACCTGCAGGCGCTCTACGGCGTCCGCGCCGAGTGGCTGGCCTGCGATGCGCATCCGGATTTCCCCAATAGCCGCTGGGCGCGCGATACCGGCCTGCCGCTGACGCGCATATTCCACCACGAGGCGCACGCCGCCGCCTTGGCCGGCGAATTCGACCGGGTCGGCGCCGACACCCTGGTATTGACCTGGGACGGCGTCGGCTACGGCCGCGACGGCACGTTATGGGGTGGCGAGGCGCTGTACGGGCGCCCCGGCAACTGGCGGCGGGTCGCGTCGCTCAAGCCCTTCCGGCTCCCCGGCGGCGACAGGGTCATCCGACAGCCCTGGCGCACCGCGCTGTCGCTGTCGTGGCACGCCGGCTTCGAATGGCCGGAAGCGCCCGATGCCGATCCATTGCTCAAGCACGCCTGGGAATCCGGCCTGGCCAGTCCCTGGACCAGTGCCGCCGGCCGGCTGTTCGATGGCGCCGCCGCGCTGGCCGGAGTCGCCCTGGAAGCCAGTTACGAGGGGCAGGGCCCGACCTGGCTGGAAGCATTGGCCCATCGCGGGCATCGCGGCCATCGTGGCAATAGCGGCGCCGCGGCCAAGCCCCCGGTTCCCCTGCTCGTATCCGACGAATCCGGCCTGCCACGCGCCGACTGGGGCCCGTTGATGGCCTGGATGGCGGATCGGTCGACAGCACCGGCCGACCGCGCCGCCGGTTTTCATGGCGCCATGGCCGAACTGGCCGGTTCGATCGTCGATGCGGTGGCCGCCGTGCACCCCGTAAGCGCCGTGGGACTGACCGGCGGGGTATTCCAGAACGCCCTGCTCTCGCGGCTGGTCATCGCGCAGATCCGGCAGCGCGGCATCGAACCGCTGCTGCCCGCGGCGATTCCGGTCAACGACGCGGGAATCAGCTACGGTCAGGTCATCGAGGCGACTGCAAGGCAGCCCACGGATCGCCCAGATGACCAGAAGTGATAAACAACCTTTCAAATACTTTCTATCTACCTGAAATAAAAAGATTCTAATGACCGAAAAAGCACCCAAGCTCGACAAGCACATCCGGCTCGCCCACGGCAACGGCGGGCGCTACATGCGCGAACTCATCGACGCCCTGTTCGCCGCCCGGCTCGGGGACCAGGGTCTGGATACCCGGGTCGATGCCGCGGCGGTCGACGTGCCGCAAGGGGTTCGGCTGATGATGACCACCGACGGCTTCACGGTCGATCCGCTGGAGTTTCCCGGCGGCAACATCGGCTCGCTGGCGATCCACGGCACGGTCAACGATCTGGCGGTGGCCGGCGCCATGCCGCTGTACCTGACGCTCAACGCATTCATCGAGGAAGGCACGGAAATCAAGCTGCTCGAGCGGATCGTCGATGCGCTGGCCGGAGCCGCGCGCGAGGCCGGCGTCAAGGTCGTCGCAGGCGATACCAAGGTGTTGGCGCGCGGCGAATGCGGCGGCGTCTACCTGGCAACCACCGGCCTGGGCGCGGTGCCGAACGACCTCGCGCTGGATCAGCAGCAGGTGCGGCCCGGCGACCGCATCATCGTTTCGGGCAGCATCGGCGATCACGGCACTTCGGTACTGCTGGCGCGCGAGGAGTACGGGCTGCGCGGGGACCTGCAATCGGATTCAGCCAGCGTGCTGCCGATTACCGAAATGCTGCTCAAGCATCCCGGCCTCAGGTTCATGCGCGATCCGACCCGCGGCGGGCTGGCCACGGTCGCGCTGGAGCTGGCCCGCGAAAGCGGGCTCGGCATGGCGCTGGAAGAGGACGCGATTCCGCTCAGCGAACCGGTTTCGGCCGTCTGCGAACTGCTCGGCTACGATCCCCTTTACCTGGCCTGCGAAGGACGAGTCGTCGCGGCGATCGCCCCCGAGGCGGCCGACGATGCGGTCGCCGAATTGCGCATCTCCGGCGTCGCGCCCGAGGCCGCCGTCATCGGCACGGTCGCCGAGGCGCCGGGCCCGGTCATGCTGACCACGGGCCTGGGCGGCCAACGCCTGATCGACGAACTCGAAGACGACCCGCTGCCGCGGATCTGCTGACCGTTTTCGCCGACCGCGGCGGCGAACGAACGTGGAGCCGCTTCGATCAAAGTCGAATGGCCGGCGCCGGCGGCCCATGCCATGCTTCCAGACCGATTCCCGATAAACACATGGCGGAGACAGGACGATGGGCCACAAGGAAATCCACGATCGTTCGCTGGCCGATCCCGAAAGCTTCTGGGCCGAGGCGGCCGAAGCAATCGAATGGCAGCGAACCTGGGATTCGGTGCTGGAAATCGGGAGCGCGCCGTTCCATCGCTGGTTCGCCGGCGGCATGCTAAACACCTGCCACAATGCGCTTGACCGCCACGTCGAAGCCGGACGCGGCGACCAGACCGCGCTGATCCACGACTCACCGGTCACCGAAACGATCCAGCGCTTCACCTACCGCGAACTGCGCGACCAGGTCGCCGCGTTGGCCGGGGTGCTGCGCGCGCACGGCGTGGAAAAGGGCGACCGGGTCATCGTCTATATGCCCATGGTGCCGGCCGCACCCATGGCAATGCTGGCCTGTGCCCGCATCGGCGCGATCCATTCGGTGGTCTTCGGCGGATTTTCGGCCGGCGAGCTGGCCAAGCGCATCGACGACGCCCGGCCGAAGATGATCCTGTCGGCTTCCTGCGGCATCGAACCGGGGCGCGTCGTCGAATACAAGCCGCTGCTGGACCGGGCCATCGAGCTGGCCGAACACAAGCCGGACGCGACCCTGATCCTGGCCCGGCCGCAGGCCGAAGCGTCCCTGGTCGAAGACCGCGATTTCGACTGGGATACGGAAATGGAACGGGCGGTGCCGGCCGACTGCGTCCCGGTGGAGGCGACCCATCCGCTGTACATCCTCTACACTTCCGGCACCACCGGTCGGCCCAAGGGCATCGTGCGCGACAACGGCGGGCACGCCGTGGCGCTGGCCTGGTCGATGTCCAACATTTACGACATCAAGCCCGGCGAAGTGTTCTGGGCCGCCTCGGACGTCGGCTGGGTGGTCGGGCATTCATACATCGTCTATGCGCCGCTTCTGATCGGCGCGACCACGGTCCTGTTCGAGGGCAAGCCGGTCGGGACGCCCGACGCCGGCACTTTCTGGCGCGTGATCGAACAGCACGGTATCTGCACGCTGTTCACGGCGCCTACCGCGTTTCGCGCCATCGGCAAGGAGGACCCGCGCGGCGAGTTCATCGGCAAGTACGATCTGTCGGGCCTGCGCGCCCTGTTCCTGGCCGGCGAGCGTTGCGATCCGAGCACGCTGGAATGGGCGCAGCGCCAGTTGAACGTGCCTGTGATCGATCACTGGTGGCAGACCGAGACCGGCTGGCCGGTTGCGGCCAACTGCCTCGGCATCGAGCAGCTGCCGATCAAGCCCGGATCGCCGACCTGCGCGGTGCCGGGGTACGACGTGCGCGTACTCGACGACGAAGGCCACGAACTGCCCGACGGGGAAATCGGCGCCATCGTCATCAAGCTGCCGTTGCCGCCGGGCTGCCTGGTCACGCTTTGGGAGGCCGATCAGCGCTGTCGGGACGCCTATCTCAGGCGTTTCCCGGGCTTCTACCTCACCGGCGACGCCGGAATTCGCGACGCGGACGGCTACTTGTGGATCATGAGCCGCATCGACGACGTGATCAACGTGGCCGGGCACCGGCTTTCCACCGGCGAAATGGAGGAAGCACTGGCCGCGCATCCGCACGTGGCCGAATGCGCGGTCTTCGGCGTGCGCGACCCGCTCAAGGGCGAACTGCCGCTGGGACTGGTGGTGCTCAAGTCGGGCGCGGGCGTGGATGAAGAGCAACTGCGCGCCGAGCTGATCCGGCAGGTGCGCGAGGCCATCGGTCCGGTCGCCGCCTTCAAGCTGGTCGCCGTGGTATCCCGCCTGCCCAAGACGCGCTCGGGCAAGATCCTGCGCGGTACCATGAAGAAGATCGCCGATGGCAGGGAGTGGACGCCGCCGGCCACCATAGACGATCCGATCATTCTCGACGAGATCGAGCAGGCGCTGGTGAAAATGGGCTACCCGAGTTCCTGATCGATGCCTGGCCATGGCACCCGGCCGGGCAGCGCACACAAGGCTCTTTAAGGAATTCACGGATTCCGGATCCGGCGGGCATCGATCGCTTCAGTTCGACGCGTGGCGAGGCCTTCAGCGATCGATGCCCGCCGGATCCTCCAACTGGGCAGGGCCACCGGTCCACGCCGCGCGTGAACCTTTGCGCTTCCTTATGTATCGGTAAATCTGCGCTTACCGGTGTAACCTGTGGCGACCCTTAATCGACGCAAACAGGATGATTTTCAATGCGTGAACCCAGCGGCGAGCTCGAAGTCGACGTTGCCGTCATCGGGGCCGGCAGCGCCGGGCTGGTGGCCTACCGGCAGGCGAGCAAACATGTCGACAACGTCGTCCTGATCGAGGGCGGGCCCTATGGGACCACCTGTGCGCGGGTCGGCTGCATGCCCAGCAAGCTGCTGATCAGCGCCGCGGAAGCCGCGCACTCGGCCCACCATGCCGGTCAGTTCGGGGTGTACCCGGAATCGGTGCGCATCGACGGCAAGGCGGTCATGGAACGGGTCAGGAGCGAACGCGACCGTTTCGTCGGCTTCGTGCTCGAATCGGTCGAAAATATTCCCGAAGACCGGCGCATTCGCGGCATGGCGCGCTTCGAGGACGCCAACACGCTCGTCGTTGAAAAAGGCCCGCGCATCCGCGCCGAGCGCGTCGTGATCGCGACCGGGTCGCGCACCAATGTGGTGCCCTTCCTCAACGACGCGGGCAGCCGCCTGGTGACCAACGACGAGGTTTTCGACTGGCAGAGCCTGCCCGAATCGGTCGCGGTGTTCGGCCCCGGCGTGATCGGCCTGGAAATCGGCCAGGCGCTGGCACGGCTGGGCGTTCGCGTGAAGATGTTCGGCGTCGGCGGAGCGGTCGGCCCGATCCAGGACCCCGAAATCCGCCGCATTGCACTGGAGACCTTCAACCGCGAGTTCTTTCTCGATCCCGATGTCGAAACCACCGGCATCCGCGAGCTCGAAAACGGGATCGAAGTCAGCTACCGCGACAAGGATGGCGGGCAGGTCAGCGAGGTCTTCGAATTTCTGCTGGCCGCCACCGGCCGCCGCCCCAACGTGGACGGGCTGGGCCTGGAGAACACCGGACTGGCGCTGGACGCGCGCGGCGTGCCGGAATTCGACCGCTACACGCTGCGCTGCGGCGAGAGTCCGATATTCATCGCCGGCGACGTCAACAACGAACTCCCGTTGCTGCACGAGGCCGCCGACGAGGGACGGATCGCCGGCGCCAACGCCGGCACGTATCCCGAGGTGCAGACCGGCCTTCGCCGCACGCCGCTTTCAGTCGTATTCACCGATCCGCAGATCGCGGCGGTCGGCCTGACCATCCAGCAGACCGACGCGCGCTGCCGCGGCTGTTTTGCGGTCGGCTCGGTAAATTTCGAGAACCAGGGCCGCAGCCGGGTCATGGGCAAGAACCGCGGCTTGTTGCGCGTCTACGGCGAGCACGGAACCGGCCGCTTCATGGGCGCGGAAATGTTCGGTCCGGCCGCAGAGCATATCGCCCACCTGCTGGCCTGGTCGGCCCAGCAGCGGATGGACGTGACCGAGATGCTGGAAATGCCGTTCTATCACCCGGTGATCGAAGAAGGCCTGCGGACCGCGCTGCGCGACCTGCACGACAAGCTCAAGCTGGGGCCGGAATCGTCAGAGGAGTGCATGGACTGCGGACCGGGCACCTGAACCGGATCCGGTCACCGGCACGCCTGGCACGACCCGCCGGCAACCGCGGGGAGGCGCGCGGGATCAGCCCGAGGTTCCCCGGATTTCCCCCGTCCGGGTTGTCCGTCGATCCGGACCCAAGCGCCACGCCTGCCAGAAAACCCACGCGAACGCCGGCACGTTCATCATTAGCCCGTACAGCAGCGGCACCACCCCCAGAGCGGGATTCTGCAGTATGGCGAAGGCGACCATCATCGCGACGCCCGCATTCTGCACGCCGACTTCGACGGTGATCGCTCTTGCACTTGCCGCCGGCAAACCGGCCAGGCGCGCCACGCGATCGCCCAGCAGCATGGCCAGCGAACACAGCGCGATCACCGCCGACGTTTCCAGGCTCGCCAGCGGCGGCAGCCGATCGAAGTAAGCCGCGAACAGCGCCAGCACGATCGCGATCATCGCGATGCCGGTCAGCCGGCGGATCGCCGGCGACAGCCGGTCGGCACGCGACGGGCCGAGCGCCTTGCGGACGCCCATCCCGCCGAGCACCGGGATCAGCGTAACCAGTCCCAGCTGCCCCACCACGCTCCAGTACGGAAGGGAGAATCCAGGCGTGGTCATTCCGAGCAGGCTGAAATTCCATCCCATGATCAGGGGCAGCGTGAACGGCACCAGCATCGCGGTCATCGCGGTGAGGCATACCGACAGCGCGAGATCGCCCCGGGCCAGGTAGCTGAACAGGTTGGACGTGGCGCCGCCGGGAACCAGCGCCACCAGCAGCAGGCCGGCGGCCGCGAGCGGCGGCAGCGGCAGCGCCAGCACGACCGCCCACGACAACAATGGAAGAACCAGCATCTGCAGCGCGAGTCCCAGCGCCAGTCGGCCGGGATGGCGCGCGACCCGCGCGAAGTTGTCCGCCTCCAGGCCGAGCCCCATTGCAAGCATGACCGCGGCCAGAATCCAGGGCAGAACCGCCTGCGCAAGCCAGTCTGCCGTCATTTCGATTCCGATGGTTTCATTCCCAGTTGCGGTGAACGTGCACGTGCCGGTGCTCGGTGCCGTCGTCGTGGCGATGCCGGTGGCTGTGTGCCAGGTTGGCCTGCCATAGCAGTTCGGTGCAGCCCAGCGCCTCGTCCAGCGGTCCGTCGAACAACAGCTTGCCCCGCTCGTCGAGAATCAGCGCGCGTTCCCCCATTTCGCCGGCCAGCGACAAATTCTGGGTCGATACCAGCGTGGTCAGCGCCGACTGGTCGCGCAGGAAATCGATCAACCAGCCGGTCGCGCGCGGGTCGAGGTTGGCCGTAGGCTCATCGAGCAACAGCAGGCGGGGGCCGCAAGCCAGCACGCAGGCCAGGCACAGACGCTGTTTCTCGCCCCCGCTGAGCCGATACGGAGGTGTGTCCAGATATTTCTCCAGGCCGAAGCGGCAGGCCCAGCGTTGCGCGTGCCGCAGCGGCTCGGGCATGCCCAGCCGGGCCGGACCATAGGCAATTTCCTCGGCCACGCTGGCATTGAACAACATCGCATCCGGATCCTGGAAGACCATCCCGACCTCGCCCCGAAATCGCCTCGACCATTCGCGGTCACGCAACCGCCTGGGCGTTATCGCTTCGCCGCAATAGCGGATTTCGCCGCTGCCGGGCACGACCAGCGCATCGAGCAGCTTGAGCAGCGTGCTCTTGCCGCAGCCGTTGCCGCCCAGCAGCACCACGCGTTCACCGGGCGACAGGCTGAAACTGACCTCCTCGATGGCCGACTCGCCATCCGGATACCGGTACGAAACCCGCTCGAGCTCGATCGTGGGCCGAGTCCGGACCGACGCTTCAGGCTCGGTCATCGAAAAACCCCCGGGCCCGCATGCCCTGGTTGAGGGCCTCGGCCCGTCCTTCGGTCTTTTCCAGCGCAACCGAAACCTGGCTTGCCGCGCTGGCGAAGCGCACGTTGAGCGACGGACGGGTCGGACTCCGGCTGACCAGTGCCATTCGCTGCTCGCCCAGCATACGCTGCAGCGCCCGGACCTGGCCCAGCACGATCACGACCAGAAACCGGATCGACGGCCAGCGGTCGACGGCGCGCACAAGATCGATGTTTCGCGTCAGCCACAGCGCGAGCAGCGCCAGCAGAAACACCCGGAGATTGAGGCGCAGCACGAAAGTCGTCCACGATTCACCGGCCGTCCAGGCCCAGATCGCGTAGGCGGCGCTGACCGTCACGTTCACCAGCGCCACGGCCGCAAGCGCGCGTGCCGCCATGCTCCATGCAACGCCGCCCTGCAACGCCAGCATCAGACCCAGCACCAGCGCCAGCAGGGCTGCGAGCCAGGCTGGATCGTGCACGAACCCGATGGCGACCACGGCGACCAGCCACAAGGCCAGGAGCGTTCGATCCTTCATGCCGGCATCCTGCGCGCTTCCAGCGCCGAAAGGACAAACCAGGACAGCATGCCCTCGGCCACGCCGATCGCCAGGTGCGGCAGCACGATCACGGGCAACGTGACCCGGGGCCCGAACGGAAAGAACAGCGGCTGACCGGAGGCGTCGCTGGCGAGCCACGGCTGCAGACCCAATACCAGGGCCAGCAGCACTGCGGCGACCACGACGCCCAGCCAGACCGGGACAAGCACCGACCAGAACGATTTTTTCCGGCCGGTCAGGCGATGCGCGCCCGACACGACCGCGCCGCCGACCAGGCCCATAGCCAGCGCATTGACCGGAAGCGCGGTGATGCCGCCGGCGCCCAGCA
>JAGXKW010000091.1 GCA_018334995.1 Wenzhouxiangellaceae bacterium | reverse complement strand
ACAACAACCCGAGTTCTTATGGGGTAGCGAAGCGCTGATCGAGCCGGTCCATCTCCAGTTCGGTCACTTCGTCGCGCGCATGGATCAACCCTGGATCGGAACGCCCTTTTCGCTTGAAGGCGTGATGGTCAAGCATCCGAAGCAGATGGACTGGTTCCGCCAGCATTGCGAATGGGTGGTGATCGATCTGCTGCGCAGCGAAAACCGCTATCGGCCCCCTTCGGCACGGATTCGTGCGAAGCCGCGGCAGCAGGATGAATGGCATGGCTATCTGAGCGACGAGCAGGCTTCGATCAACGTTCTCCGGCGCGCGGAGCTGGACGAGGAAATCGTTTCCGAGTCCTTCGAAATGCACCATTTGCTTCGGCAGCAGTCCGAATCGCTGCTCGTCAACATCACCGAGAGCGGCCAGGTCGATTCGCAGGAGGCGCGCGACAGCGTCTCCAGCATTGCAGATTCACTGGAAAAGAACATTGCGGCAATGGTCTGGCTGACCCGAATCAAGCGGGCCGACGAATATACGGCGCAGCATTGTGCCAACGTGGCGATTCTGTCCATGGGACTCGCGCAGGCGCTGGAATGGCAGCGCGAGCAGGTCGAGCTGGCCGGTCTGGCCGGGATGCTGCACGATCTGGGCAAGGTGAATCTGGACAAGACGATCCTGAACAAGCCCGGCCGCCTGACTGCGGAGGAATACGAACACGTCAAACAGCACGCGCGCCTGGGTTATCGAATGCTGCGACACGATGACCAGGTGCACCCGGCGGTCGCGCAGGCCGTGCTGGAACATCACGAACGTCCCGACGGCTCCGGGTATCCGCACGGCCGCGACCGTTCGAGCCTGCAGCCCATGTCGGCATTGATCAGCGTCGTCGATGCCTATGACGCAATCACTTCGAGGCGCCCCTACAGCACCGCCCGCTCGCACCACGAAGCGCTCGGCATTCTGTGGAAAGAACGCGGCAGGCAGTTCGATTCCACGATGGTCGAAGCGCTGATCCAGTTTTTGGGCTGGATCACGCCGGGTACGGTGGTTCGGTTGTCCACCGGGGAGCATGCGATCGTGCTGCGCGCCAGCCACCATCACCGCCTCTGGCCGCTGGTGCGGCTGCTCGAGGTCTCGGAAGGCGAATACCGCGTGACTCGGCGTGTCGACCTGGCCGACCACAACGAAAATAATCCCGAGCAGCCTATCCGCGTCTCCGAAGTGTTGCCGGACGACGCACTGGGTGTCGAACTCGCTGCCGCGCTGCACAGCGAAGGCGCAGCCACGGCCGGCTGAGGCGCGGCCTAAAATGCGACAATGGGGATATCCGATCAACCGGAGCGATGATGAACAGAAAGGAACTTGAGCAAAGACGCGACGAGTTGCAGCAACGATTGAAAGCCGTGGAGCGCGATCTGGGCAGTGGCCTGGACCGCGATCCAGAAGAGCAGGCGCAGGAGCTGGAAAACCGCGATACGCTGCTGGAAATCGCCCGAGTCGCCGAGCGGGAACTGCGCGACGTCGAGGCCCAATTACGCGAACTCGACGAAACCTGACGATAATCGAGTGCGAAAAGGAGCGCGCAGGGGCCGCGCAGCCTGGCAAACAAGGGGGCTGAAACGGGTCAGCGGGAATGTCTGGAAGTGAAAGTGAACTCGATCACGAAAAGCTTTTCGAGAGCGAGTGCCTGGTCGATCCGGCCGAACTGCAGATAGGTCACTTCGTATCGCGCCTGGACCGGGGCTGGCGCGATACGCCGTTCCCGCTCGAAGGCGCGATGATTCTGTCGGAGGACACGCGGTCCTGGTTCGTAGAGAATTGCGGATGGGTGGTCATCGACCTGCTGCGTAGCCGCAACGGCTACAGGCCGCCTTCGGCACGCGACTACCGGCCGCGGGCCGCCGGATCCCCGGTGGAAGCGGATTCCGGCGGGCCGATCAACATGCTGCGGCGTGCGCGTCTGACCGAAAAGAGCGTTCACGAGGCAGTCGACTGCCATGATCTGCTCTACAAGCAGGCCGCGGCGCTGATCGACTCGCTGAAGAAATCCGGACAGATCGACGTCGAGCAGGCGCGGCTGGGCTTGCGCAAGATCGCCGGATCACTGGAATCGAATGTCGCCGCGATGATCTGGTTGACGCGCATCAGACACGCGGACGAACACGTTGCCGAGCACAGTGTGAATGTCGCCATCCTGGCGATGGGGCTGGCGCGTTCTCTGGAGTGGGACGACGAAGAGATCGAGCGCGCCGGGCTCGCCGGTCTTTTGCACGACCTCGGCAAGATGCGCCTGGACCCCGACATCGTCAACAAGCCCGGCGAACGCACGGCCGGGGAAGTCGCCCGCCTGCAGGAGCACTCGCGCATCGGTTTCGAATTGCTGCGCGACGACGAGCGGATTCATCCGGAAGTTGCACGTGCGGTGCTGGAGCACCACGAGCGCCCCGATGGCAAGGGTTATCCCGACGGCAAGCACGCCGCAGCGCTGCTGCCGCTGTCGAAACTGATCGCGGTGGTCAACCAATACGATGCAATGACTTCGCACTGGCCGTTTCGTTCGGCCGTCTCGCATCACGAGACCCTGGGCATGCTCTGGCGCGAGCGCGACCGACGATTCGATGCCGGCATGGTCGAAAAATTGATCCAGTTTCTCGGCTGGGTGACGCCGGGGATTCTGGTACGGCTGTCCAGCGGCGATTACGCGGTGGTACTGCAGACCAGCCAGGAACATCGCCTGTGGCCGATCGTGCGCCGGCTGCGCAGGAAAGGCGCCGATTACGTCGGCGCCGAGCGCATCGACCTCGCGCGTCAATCGCGGCGCGGAGAAAAGCCCGTGCTCAAGATCGCCGAGGTCCTGCCCGATGGCGCTGTGGAAGTCGATCTCAACGCCATCCTGCTGGCCGAGGCCGTCGCCGACGAGGATTGAAGCAGTTTCGTCTCCAGGCCCCGGTTCCGCGTCTCAGGGACCTTTCCAATGCTTTTGTCTGCTGCGCCAGCGCTGTTCGAAGCGTTCCGGGTCGAGTGCACCTTGCATTGCACTGTCGACCGCGGCCGGCAGCCCCGACAGCGTGTCGGCAATCAGGTCGGCGATCAGCGGCGTGCCGCCGATGCCCCGGCTGCCGTGGCCCAGGTTGAGCATCAGCGGCGTGGTGCCGGCATTTTTCGAACCCGGCGAACGACCGGCCAGCGGCAGATAATCGTTGGCCTGGCAGCGAAACGCCACACGTTGCGTGACGACTTCGATGTCGGCCCCGCCCAGCTCGCGCCAGCACTGCGGCAGGCGGCCGGCCAGCTGGTCGAGGTTGGCCGCGTCGTCGGCGGTGCGCGGCGCCGGTTCCGGGTCGCCGAGGTTGAACGTCGCGCCCACACAGTGCAGGCCGTCGATGGCCGGGGTCAGGTAGCCGTCGTGGCACTGCGCCTGCCGCCAGCGGAGGCTGGGGGCGGTGGCGCGGCACTCGGTGACCTGGCCGCGGATTTCCCGCAACGGCAGTTCGGGCAAGCCCGGCATTTCGCGCGCGCCGCCTGCAACGCAAAGCACGGTTGCATCGATGCGCCGGCCTTCGGAAACGTCCGGCACGGGCCGGCCGGTGGCGTCGATCCGCTGTATCCGGGTTCTTTCCAGGCGGATCCGATCGTGGTCCAGCAGCAGGGCGCACCACTTCGCCGGCTGCAGGTAGCCGCCGTCGGCAAGCAAGACGGCATCGTCTTCGATGAAGCGCATCTGCGCGTCGGGCCAGTGGCCGCTGGCGGCGGCCTTGAGCAGCTTGGCGCGCTGGTTGGCGTGGGTGACGTGCTGAACGACCCCATTGAACCTGCCGATCCCGGCACGCTCGGCAAGATAGCGCCGAAACCAGCCGATGGCGTGCAGGTAGCTGGCCTGGTAGAACCGGTTCTGCGGCGTGGCGACGCCGCTGGGCGTGGTGTAGACCACGCCGGCGCGGTTGCCCGAAGCGCCGGCGGCAATGCCGGCCGGATCGGCGACGCGAACCTGCCAGCCGCGTTCGGCCAGCGCGCGGGCGGTGGTCGCGCCGGCCAGTCCGGCGCCGACGACCAGCGCTTCGCCGGTGCGGTATCGGCCGGGCCGCCATGCGCCCGGCATTCGGCCCTCGACGCGGTGGCGCTTGCGTCCGAATCCCGGCAGGCGCCGGACTTCGAACCCGGCGTCGGCCAGGCCGCGCCGGACGTGGCCGGCCGCGGAAAAGGTCGCCAGTGTGGCGCCCGGGCGCGAGCGACGCGCGAGCAGCGCCAGCAGGCGCGGGTGCCACAGCGCCGGGTTGCGGTCCGGCGCGAACCCGTCGAGAAACCAGGCGTCGACCCGCGCCGGCTGGTGCTGCCACATCTGTTCGGCGTCGCCGAACATCAGGGTCAGGTCGATGTTGTCGGCCAGGTGCAGGCGGTGAAAGCCGGGCGTCAGTGCCGGGTATTGTTCGCACAGGCGCGCGGCCAGCGGCGCCAGGGCGGGCCAGCTCTCCGAAGCGCGCGCCAGGTCGTCCGGCATCAGCGGATGAAGTTCCGCCGACAGCAGGGACAAGCGGGCCATCGCCGGCGCCGCCCGGGCAAACATCCGGGCGGCCAGCAGCAGGTTCAGGCCCGTGCCGAATCCGGTTTCGCCGATGACGAACAGGTCTCCCGGCGCCAGCTCGGCAAAACGCCGGCCCAGGTGATTGCCGTCGATGAATACCGCACGCGATTCGGCCGGTCCGTCTTCGCGCCCGAAATAGCCGTCCGCGAAGGCTGTGGCGACGGGCGTGGCGCCTTGCCAGTCGACCACGGCGGGCTGGATAGGATCGAAATCCGGTTGCATGGCCGGATTGTGGCAGGTTTTTCTGCCGGGTTAATAAAACATCAGCGCTGGATAACGAATTGGCGCGACCGCGGCATGGCTGCCCGGCGGCGCGGCTGGTAAGCTTGGGCCATCTTTCGAATCGGACCTTTCGTCCATGGATACTCCCACCCGAAACCTGGCACTTTTCTGCGATTTCGAGAACATCGCCCTGGGCGTGCGCGACGCGCGCTACTCGGCCTTCGACATCAAGAAGGTTCTCGAAAGGCTTCTGCTCAAGGGCAACATCGTGGTCAAGAAAGCCTATTGCGACTGGCAGCGCTACAAGGAATTCAAGCCGGCCATGCACGAGGCGGCGTTCGAGTTGATCGAGATCCCGCATCTTCGAATGTCGGGCAAGAATTCGGCCGACATCCGCATGGTGGTCGATGCGCTGGACCTGTGCTACACCAAGGCGCACGTCGACACCTTCGTGGTGATTTCGGGCGATTCGGATTTCTCGCCGCTGGTCTCCAAACTGCGCGAGAACAACAAGCTGGTCATCGGCGTCGGCGTGAAAAGCTCGACCTCGGACCTGCTGACCGCCAACTGCGACGAGTTCATCTTCTACGACGACCTGGTGCGCGACAGCGAGAAGAAGTCCGAGCGCAAGCAGCGCGCGGCCAAGAAGAAGACCGCGAAGAAGTCGAAAAAGAAGACCTCGAAGACCGCAGCGAAATCGAACGGAGACTCATCGGGAGACGCGCCGGCCGAAGTCGTTGCCGGCACGTCCGGCGATACCCCCAGCGAGGAAGAGCGCCGCCAGGAAGCCTTCGACCTGGTGCTGGAGACCATCGAAGCGCTGTTTCGCGACCGCGACGAGTCGGAGAAGGTCTGGGGCTCCATGGTCAAGCAGACCCTCAAGCGGCGCCGCCCCGGATTTTCCGAGAGCTATCACGGCTTCAAGTCGTTCGGCCAGCTGCTCGAGGAAATGAAATCGGCCGGGCTGGTCACGCTGCACCACGACGAGAAATCCGGCGGCTACATCATCGAAAGCTTCGATTCGGGCGATTGATGCCTCCCGGCTGATGACAGACCGCTGCGTGATCCTGACCTGGCACTCGATCAACGTGCTGGACAACACCCATGCCGGCAACGACCTGGTCGCCTTCAGCGAGGACCTGGTGTTGCTGGACCGACTCGGCTGGACCATCCTGCCCCTGGCCGAGGCGCTGGCGCTTCTGGACGCGGGCGGTCTGCCGGGAAAGATTGCCGTGCTCACGCTGGACGACGGCTCGATCATGGATTTTCACGATTTCGACCACCCGACCTGCGGCCGCCAGACCAGCGTGTTCCACCGGCTTTCACGGTTTGTCCGCGCGCTGCCCGCCGATTCCCGGCATCGGCCGCACGTGACTTCCTTCGCGATCGCCTCGCCCGAGGCGCGCGCCGAGCTCGACCGTGTCGACTACATGAGCCTGGGCGTCTGGCCGGACGACTGGTGGGGTGCGGCGAATCGATCCGGCCTGATGAGCATCGAAAGCCACAGTTGGGACCACAACCACGGCTCGCTCGCCCGGACCGTGCAGCGCAACAACCGGCGCGGCGATTTCC
>JAGXKW010000030.1:21181-36141 GCA_018334995.1 Wenzhouxiangellaceae bacterium | reverse complement strand
GACGACGATACGGGTAAGTGGCAGGAAGAGGAATTCACGACCGGATTCTCGGGATTGCGATCGTTCGGCGAGGACGAAACCGGCAACGTCTACGCCATCGCCGCTGGCCGGCTTTACCGATTCATCGGCGAGGAAATCTTCATCGACAGTTTCGAAGATTGATCACGACCCGATCTTCGCCGATGGGTTCGAATCGCCGCAGGTCGGGTCAGCGAAGCGTAACCCGACGATCCGAAAAACGCCCGGGCTCCGAATGTCGGATTACGCTTCGCTAATCCGACCGACTCACTGACTGGCCTCCCGTTCGGCGCTTTCCGACACGGGTGAGACTGCGGTCGATGCCACGCCGAAGCCGGCCAGCCTTTCATCAGGGCAGGGCGCGACGGATCCGGTGGAGATCGTCCGCTGAGGGCCTCGCCACGCGTCGAACCGAAGCGGACGATCGCCGCCGGATCCGGCATCGAGGCCTCCAGGCGTGTGTATCCGAACAACGTCCGCCCTGCGGCTATTCGATCGCCTCGAACCGGTTCTCGCTGCGATTCTTGCGCACCCTGTCCGGGTCCCAGACCCGCCCGTTCATCACGATCCACACCCCCGGCGGCAGCGACTGCACGGCACCGACGGAACAGCCGATGTTGAAGACCGCGTCGGAGCCGATGAACCTGGCCGGATTGAGCGCCCCGGTCAACACGACCACCCGGTCGCTCATGCCCTGCAGCACCCGGGCGGTCTCGACCATGGTATCGGTGCCATGGGTGATCAGGAAATGCTCGGCGTCGGACGCCTCCACGGCTCTGCGGACCAGCTCCCGGTCGGCCTCGGTAAGCTGCAGCGAGTCCTTGCGCAAAAGCGGCTGAATCTGCCAGCGAAACGCGACATGCATATCGTCGAGGATGCGCCCGATCTCGGGCTCGCCGATCTGGTAGTCGGACTTTTCGTCGTAGTAGATCTTGTCGATCGTTCCACCGGTGGTGATGATCTGCAGAAGTTTCAAAGCAATGAGTTCCTTATCTGTTACCGACTACACATCCGCCGCGGCTGCAAGGATCGAAATCACTCGCCGGTCAGCGCCCAGCCCGTACCGTGCGTATCGGCCGGGGCGAGGGCAAAGCGATTGCGCGCGAAGTGCAGCGCCGCAACCAGGGGTTTTTGCAGGTCACTATCCAGGCTGCGCCGGGCCAGACCGGAAAGCTCGACCAGCGCGGTAATGCGGTAGAGATTCATCGCGATCGAACGCGCGTTGGCTTCCAGCACCTCGGGCCGATGATCCAGCCAGCCGGGCACCTTTTCCAGCGCATCGGAGGCGATCCGGTGCAGTTCGCGCGTGCGCTCGTCGTCCAGCGTATCGACCCGTTTACGCATCGTGTTCAGCCAGGGTTCGATGCCGGCGGCCGCCAGCGCGCGCAGCAGATCCAGCGCCAGCACGTTCGTCGTGCCTTCCCAGATCGACAATACCTGTACATCGCGCAGCAGCTGCGGCAGGCCGGTATCCTCGACGTAGCCGGCGCCGCCGAAGCACTCGAGCGTCTCCGATGCGCAGGCCACGGCATCGCGCCCGGTACCCAGCTTGACCATGGGCGTGAGCAGGCGCAGCAGCGCCGGGCTGGCCTCGCCATGGTCGTGTTCGACCCGGCCCATTTCGGCCACCATCGCCAGCGTCGCGCAGGCCGCGGCGGCGTAATCGGCCTCCATGGCCGCCAGCGTCTGGCGGTGCAGCGGCTGGTCGATGAGCCTCTTGCCGAAAGCCCGGCGCTTGCGCGCATAGCTCGTCGCCAGCGCGATTCCCCGGCGCATCAGCGTGCAGGCGGTCACCGCGTTCCAGGTGCGCGTCAGGTTGAGCATGGGCGCGATCGCGGCCACCCCGCGCTCCAGCCCGGCGACCGGCGTGGCCGGGGTGCCGTTGAGCCAGAGCTCGGCCGTGGGCAGCTTGCGCGTGCCCAGCTTGTCCTTGAGGCGGAGAATCTCGATGTTCTGCAGGCGACCGTCGGCGTCGTGCGGCTCGACGTAGAACAGCGCCAGGCCGCGGGAGCCTGGCGGGTTGCCTTGCGGCCGGGCCAGCGTCAGCGCCATTTCGGAGGTGGCCGCGGAAGTGAACCACTTGCGGCCGGTCAGCCGCCAGCGGCCTTCGCCGTCCTGCTCGGCCACCGTTTCGGTGCCGCTGACGTCCGAACCGCCCATGGTCTCGGTCATCCACTGGCCCGACGTCCAGAATCGCTCGCCGTCGCGCGCCAGCACGTGCGGCAATGCGCGCTCGGCCAGCTCCCGATTGCCGGCGTCCGACAGGATGCGCGCGGCACCGTCGGTCATGGCCAGCGGGCAGCCGTAGAAGTCGGTCGACGGAATGAACAGCCAGGCGCGCGCGAACTGCACGGTGCGCGCGTGCTCGCCCAGCGCGTCTTCGTAGCCCGTCGCCACCAGGCCGTACTCGGCGGCCCAGTGCTTCGCCTGGCGCCACAGCGGGGTCAACTCGATCGCGTCGATCCGCTCGCCCCAGGGCGTCCACTGGGTGAGCCGCGGTTCGTTGACTCGATCGGCCTGCTGCAGCCGGTACCACTCACCGCCCGAGCGCCGGCCCAGCTCGTCGAAGGTGGCGCGCTGTTCGTCCAGCAGCGCTTCGGGCAGCACCGTCTCCAGCCATGCATTCAGCAACCAGTCGTCGCGGTACTCGTTGCCCAGTTCGGGGGCGGACTGAATGAACGAAAGAGGTTGCTCGTCGGCCATGTCGAAAGGCTCCGTACCGGTAACACGGGCAGTATATCGGGCCACTGCGGAATACTGAGGATCGCGGTCGCTTCGCAAGCCGCCGGTTCAGTCCGAGCGTGCGGCGCCGGGACGGCGGCGCCTGACCGACAGCAGCGCCAGGTAATACAGCAAGATCAGCGCGATTTCGAGCAGCGCGAGCAGGCGCACCGCCAGGCCGGTGCTGATCCAGGCCTCGACCACGGCAAAGCAGAAATAGACCAGCAGGAGCAGTCCGCCAATCACCAGCCCGTCGAGATTCAGGCGAAGGATGGGCCACAGCGGCAGCAGCAGCGGGGCCACGGCCAACAGCAGGCCGCCCGACCGGCCGAGCGTTTCGGCCGGAGCCAGCCAGCCGAACCAGACCAGTTGCAGTGCAATCAGCGCCAGCCAAGCCGCGCGCGCCGATCGAAGCCCGGGCATCAAAGTTTTTCCGCCGTTTCGGCGACCCGCTTGCCGAGGGCCCGCGCAAGCTTGATTTCGTTCCCGTCCAGCGCCCGGCTGCTGTCCTCGCCCGACCAGTGGCTGGCGCCGTAGGGGGTACCGCCGCCGGTGGTCCGGAGCAGCGCCTTTTCCGAATACGGGATGCCGACCAGCAGCATCCCGTGGTGCAGCAGCGGGATCATCATCGACAGCAGCGTGGCCTCCTGTCCCCCGTGCAGGCTGGAAGTCGAGGTAAACACGCCGGCCGGTTTGCCGGTCAGGGTGCCCGAAAACCACTCGGTACCGGTCGAATCGAGAAAGTACTTGACCGGTGCGGCCATGTTGCCGAAACGGGTCGGACTGCCCAGGATCAGGCCGGCGCAGTCGGCCAGGTCGCTGCGCTCGACCAGTGCCGGACCGTCGTCGGGCAACTCGGCGCGCTTCGGGTCGATCGCGGAAGTCAGCGGTGCGACGCTGCGCAGGCGCGCACCAAAACCGTCCACGCGCTCCACGCCGCGACCGATTTCGCGCGCCAGCGCCAGCGTGTTACCGTAAACCGAGTGGGTCAGGACCAGAATTTCTCGCATGACTCAGCGCTCCGGGAGAATGTCCAGCACCGCTTCGGGCGGTCGCCCGATCCGGGCGCGCTCGCCGCAGATCACGATGGGCCGCTCGATCAGGATCGGATGCTCGCTCATGAGCCGCAGCAGTTCGACGTCCTCGACCGCGTCCGGATCCAGCCCGAGATCCTTCCAGACCGATTCGCCGCTACGCAGGAAATCGCGCGGTCGACAGCCCAGCTTGCGCGCCAGTTCGCCCAGCGTATCCGGCGCCGGCGGCGTATCCAGGTAGCTGACGATATCGGGCTGCAGCCGACGGTCTTGCAACAATTCCAGCGTGGCGCGGCTCTTGGAGCAACGCGGATTGTGATACATAGTCAGTGACATGGATACTCCTCGTTCAACACAAGACCCGGGTCGTTCGGGGCATGACGCGAAACACGATTCTGACGCATCCGCGTCAATGCATGCGCAGCCCACCACCCTGGGCGCGCTGCGCGATCCGCGCTGGCTGCGCGCCTTCGGTAAACATCTTTGGAAGCATTTTCGCGAGGACCGCTGCCTGGAAGCCGCCGGCGCGCTGAGCTATACCACCCTGCTGGCGCTGGTCCCGCTGATGGCGGTCATCCTGGGCGTGGTCTCGGCATTCCCGGTATTCGATTACGCCGTCGAGCAATTGCAGGACTTCATCTTCGCCAATTTCGTGCCGGCTGCCGGCGACGTGGTGCGCGAATACCTGGATCAGTTCATCGCGCGCTCGGCCGGGCTGACCGGAACCGGCACCCTGTTCCTGGTCGTCGCCGCGCTGATTCTGATGTCGACCATCGAAAAGACGCTCAACCGGATCTGGCGCGTTGAGCGACTCCGCCGTCCGACCAGCCGGCTGATCGTCTACTGGGCCGTGCTCACGCTGGGCCCGCTGTTGCTGGGCGCCAGCATCGGCCTGACCTCGTACCTGGCCGCGCTGCCGCTGCTGGCGCCGGAGTTCGTGCGCGGCACCCTGCAGTGGCTGTTGCTGGTCGGAACGCCGTTCGTCGTCGCCATGCTGGCGTTCACGCTGATCTTCATGGCCGTGCCCAACCGGAACGTACGCTTCCACCATGCGCTGGCCGGCGCGGCGTTCTCGGCCCTGGCCTTCGAGCTCTCCAAGCGCGGGTTCGTGCTCTACGTCAGCAACTTCCCGACCTATGAAAAGCTGTATGGCGCACTGGCCGCCATCCCCATCTTCCTGGTCTGGATCTACCTGTCCTGGGTGGTGATCCTGCTCGGCGCAAGCCTGGCCGCGGCGCTGACCACCTTCAGCTACCACCGCGCCGACTGGTGCTGGAATGCCCGCCATTATCTGCTGCTGGCGCTGCGCCTGATCGGTCACCTGTGGCGCGCCCAGGTGGCGGGCCGCGGACTGACCTCCTCGCAGCTGCTGGAAAAGGAGGCGGCAGCGACCGACAGCGATCTGCAACTGCTCTTGAGCCGCCTGGACCGGGCCGACCTGGTGCACCAGGGGGACGAAGGCGCCTGGCGCCTGAGCGCCGACCTGGACGAAGTCACGCTGGCCGACCTGTACCGCTGCATGCCGCTGGTCCTGCCGCTGGGCGAACTCGACGATTTTCCCGCACGCCGCGACACCGACGCCGAATTACTCGATGCGCTGCATGAAATCGAGCACGCGGCCGGTCCGTTGCTCCAGCGTCCGTTAAAATCATTCGTCGACACCAATTCAGGCTCCGCACGGCATGTCGCCGCCTGAGCCATCGACCGGAGCCATATCTTGAGTCCAGGCAAACGATTTATCGCATTCCTTCCCGTGCTGGTCGTGCTGACCATCGCCTGCGGAAAACCGGCCGCGGCCGGAGCTGGCCAGACAGCCGCTGCGCAAAGCACGTCTGAAGCCACTGTGGAATTCGAGCTGCCCATGCTCGATGGAGATAAGGCGCGTCTCAGCGACTGGCGCGGCCAGTGGGTGCTGGTCAATTACTGGGCCACCTGGTGCGCGCCCTGCCGCAAGGAGATTCCCGATTTTTCCGCCATGCACGATGCGCGCGACGACATTACGGTGCTCGGCCTGGCCTTCGAGGACACCGAGGTCGAAGCGTTCGAGGAATTCCTGGAAGACTATCCGGCCAGTTACCCGATCCTGCTGGTCGACGTCTACGCGCCGCCGGAGGCCTTCGGCGCGCCGCGCGCGTTGCCGACTTCGTTCCTGGTCAACCCCGAAGGCGAACTGGTCGAGACCTGGATCGGCCCGATCACCAGCGAAACCATCCAGGAGCGTGTCGACGGCGGGAGTTGATCCATGACGACGTGCAGCAGATTCTTCGTTTCCGGGAAAGTGCAGGGCGTGTTCTTCCGCGCCGCCACCCAGCGCAAGGCGCGTGCACTGGGCATCACCGGGCATGCGGTCAATCTCGAAGACGGCCGGGTCGAGGTGCTTGCCTGCGGCGATGACCAGGCGCTTTCGGACCTGAGAGACTGGCTGCACCAGGGGCCGACCGGCGCGAAGGTCGAGCATGTTGCGCGCGAGCCGGCGCAGGTCGAACCACCCGGGGGCTTTTCCACGGGCTGAGCACCGGCAACGGGAAAGGCTGCTTGTTTTCAGCCGTTCGCTGCCGCGGCCGGCTCCACCGACGCCGGCCAGGCGCATCATGCGCCCGCATCGCCCCGCCGCGCTCGATCCAGGTCACGCAGTATGGCCTCGGCGGCATTGGCCGCCGCGCCGCAGGCCAGTTGTACGTGGATCCGGCGCGCGGTCTCCATGAAATCATCTCGCCGCCGGTGGTCGTCCAGCCAGGCGCAGGCATCGGCTGCGAGCCGTTCGGCAGTGGCCTGGTACTGGATGCGTTCCGGCACCAGGGCCGCGCGCGCCAGCACGTTGGGCAGCGAAATCCAGCGCGACTTGACCAGCCGCAGGCCACGGGCCAGCTGGTAGGTCGATCCGGCCAGGCGATAAAAGACCACCATCGGCGTCTTGGCCAGCAGCGCTTCCAGCGTGACCGTGCCCGAAGCGGCCAGCGCGAGGTCGGCGGCCACCAGCCCCTGGCGGGTGGCGCCGACAACCACACGCATGCCGCTGTCGGCCGGGTCGCGGCCGGCCGCCTCGGCGAAGATCCGGCGGTGGCCGGTCTCGGCCAGCAACAGCATGTTGTGCGCGTTGCGCTCGGCCGCGAGACGCTCGGCGGCGGCGGCCACCATTGCGGCATGCCGCCGGATCTCGCCGGGCCGGCTGCCCGGCAAAAGGGCGATCACGGGATCGCCGGAATCCAGCGCCAGCGCCTGCCGGGCGGCGGCGCGATCCGGCGCCAGCGGCAGGGCGTCGGCCAGCGGGTGGCCGATGAAACGCGCGTTCAGGCCGGTGCCCGAAAAGATTTCCGGTTCGAACGGAAACAGCGTCAGCAACAGGTCCAGCGAGCGCGCGATGCGCGCGACCCGGTAGCGCCGCCAGGCCCATACCGATGGCGAAACGACCTGCACGGCGCGCACGCCCCGGGCCTTGAGCGAGCGCGCCAGGCCGATATTGAAATCCGGCGCGTCGAAACCGACGAAACCGGCCGCCCCGCGCGCCAGGAATTCATTCTTCAATCCGCGCCGCAGACGAAACAGCCCGGGCACATGGCGAACGACTTCGAACAGCCCCATCACGTTCAGCGCATCGATCGAGGCCAGCGACTCGACGCCCGCGGCGTGCATTTGCGGGCCGGTGAGGCCGAACAGTTCCGCGCCGGGCGCCCGGCGGGCGATTTCGCCCACCACGTCCGCGGCCAGATCGTCGCCGGAACGCTCGCCGGCCGAGACGGCCAGCTTCGGCGTCATCGGAGCAGGCCGCGCTGGCCGGCCTCGATGCTGTCGATGAAGCGTTCCAGTTCGGGCTGTTCTTCAAGCCGCATGCGCAACTGGTTCAATGCCGCCTCCTGCGCGATGCCGCGCCGGTAAACGATCTTGTAGGCTTCGCGGATGTTGCGGATCTGGCGCGCATCGAAGCCCCTTCGCTTGAGGCCCTCGGTATTGATGCCGCGCGGGCGCGGCGGACGCCCGGAAATCATCACGTAGGCCGGTACGTCCTGACCGACGCCGCCGTACATTCCGAGGAAGGCGTGATCGCCGATTCGGCAGAACTGGTGTGCACCGGAGAACCCGGCAAAGGTGACATGATCGCCGACCACGACATGCCCGGCCAGCGTGGTGCCGTTGGCCAACACGCAGTACGATCCGACCTGGCAGTCATGCGCGATGTGGACATAGGCCATCAGCCAGTTGTCGTCGCCCAGCCGGGTCGCGCCGCCGCCGTCGTGCGTGCCGCGATTGATGGTGACGAATTCCCGGATATTGTTGTTCCGGCCGATGATCAGCTCGCTGTCCTCGCCGGTGAACTTCTTGTCCTGCGGTTCTTCGCCGATGGAGGCAAACTGGAAGATCCGGCTGCCGGGCCCGATCCGGGTGCGCCCGGTGATCACCGCGTGCGGGCCTACGCTGCAGCCCGCGCCCAGTCGGACCTCGCCGCCGATGATTGCGTAGGGCCCGATCCTCACGTCGTCGGCAATGACGGCGCCCGGCTCGACGATTGCGGTCGGATGGATCATGTCGGCATCCTCGCTACAAGCGCGTGCCGCGCAGGCTCAGGCATCGGGCCGTGCCGCGCACAGCATTTCACAACTGGCCACGCGTTCATCGTCGACGTGAGTTTCGGCCTCGTACAGGCCCATGCCGCGGACCATGCGTTTCTGGCGCACGTGAAAATGCAGCTGATCGCCCGGGACCACGGTATGGTTGAACCGGGCCTTGTCGATCTTGACCAGGTAGAACAACTGTTCCCGGCCTCCGGTCTGCTCGCGCGCCAGATGCGCCAGGCACCCGGCCGCCTGCGCCATGGCCTCCAGGATCAGCACGCCGGGCATGACCGGGTGTCCCGGGAAATGTCCCTGGAAAAAATGTTCGTTGATCGTGACGTTCTTGATCGCGTGAATTCGCGCCGGCGGGTCCAGCGACCAGTCCAGCACGCGGTCGACCAGCAGGAACGGATAACGATGCGGCAGCAGGCGGAAGATATGCTCGATGTCGACGTGAGTCGAGTCATTCATTCAAAAATGCTCCAGCGTTGACTTCAGTCTGTGGGTTCTCGTCACCGGCCCGACCGGAACAACCGGTCGAGCTGGCCCAGGCGGACCAGTATTTTCTGCCACGCGCGCAGCGGGCGCGCCGGTATCCCCGAGCCGTATTGGCCGGGCTCGGAAATCGAATTCAGCACCGTGCTCATGGCGGTGATGACCACATGATCGCAGATTTCAAGGTGACCGCCGACGCCCGAAGCTCCGGCGATCATGCAATATCGGCCGATCCGGGTCGAACCGGCGACGCCGACGCATCCGGCAAGCGCCGTATGATCGCCGATGGTCACGTTGTGCGCGATCTGGACCTGGTTGTCCAGCCGCACGTCGCGGCCCAGCACGGTGTCCTCTATCGCGCCCCGGTCGATGGTGGTATTGGCGCCGATCTCGCAGTCGTCGCCGATGCGTACCACGCCGATCTGCGGCACCTTGATCCAGTGGCCCTCGTGCATTGCGAGACCGAAGCCGTCGGCACCGATGACGGCCCCGGGATGAACCACGACGCGTTCGCCCAGGCAGCACCCGGCACCGACGAAGACCTGGCCGGCCAGCCGGGCATCCGATCCGATCCTGGCGTCCGGCCCGATGACGCAGCCGGGACCGACGACCACGCCGGCGCCGATCCGCGCACCGGCCCCGACACGGGACAGCGGCCCGATTTCGGCGCCCGGGTCGATCACGGCATCGGCATCGATGCACGCGCTGTCGTCGACCCCGGGACAAGCGGCCGGAACCGGATGAAACAAACCCAGAAGGCGTGCCCAGGCTGCATAGGCATCCTCGGCGATCAGCGCCGCGCAAGGCGCGAGGCCGGCCGTCTTCGCCGGCACGATAACGGCCGAAGCACGCGTGGCAAGCAGTTGGTCCCGGTAGGCCGGATTGGCCATGAAGCTGATCTGTCCGGGTCGGGCCGAAGCCAGCGTCGCGGCGGATTTAACCTCGATGTCCGGGTCTCCCCGGAGATCCAGCGCCAGCCGCCGGGCCAGTTCGCCCAGCCGGACCGGACCGGCAATCGCGCTCGCCTCGCCTTTCATCGTCCGGAGCGCTGGCCCCGGCGTTCGTAGTCGGTCTCGAGAAAGGTCAACACCTTGTCGGTGATGTCGATCGCGTCGGAAGCATAGGCAACCGGGCTGGACAGCACCAGGTCGTATCCTTCGCGCCGCGCCACGGTCTCGACGGCCATCTCGATCTCCTCGCCCAGCTCCTTGATCTGCTGATTGCGGCGGAAGTTGAGCTCATCGGCGAGGTCTTCGCGCCTGCGCTCGATCGAGCGGTTGAGGTTGCGGATTTCGCGCTCACGCGCGGCTACCTGCTCACGCGTCAATCCGGAGGCCGAAGCCAGTTCCTGCTCGAGCTGCAGCAATCGCGCCTCGTCCTCCAGCAGCTCGTCGTTGACCGGCCTGAACTCGATATCGAGCTCTGCGCGTCCGGCGATGACCTGGGGTGCGTTGTCCAGAAGCTGCTTCATGTCGACGTAGCCGATGCGAATGTCCTGGGCCACGGCGGCCCCGGCCAGCAACATCAGCAGCGTCAATATCGAAGCTCGCACGTCGGTAATCCGGATTCAAACACGATTTCTGGGGCTACAGTATAGGCGCTAGGCACCCGAATCCGCCAGTCGCGCGACAGGCACCAGGTCCGAAATGCCCCGCGAAGGCCAAAAATGGGTCCTCAACAATGCCTTCGCGGCCTGAAAGCCAGCCAGATCGACATCTCGAACGGGCCTGCCGGGCGATACAGGGTTCCCTAGAACTGCGTGCCGAACGAAAACTGGAGGAACTCGGTTCTATCGCCGTCGCGCTCCCGGAGCGGCGTGGACAGGTTCAGGATGATCGGCCCGACCGGCGCTTCCCAGGTCAACGCCAGGCCCGTAGAGGCGCGAATCAGGTCGGTATCGAAACCGTCGAAGTCCGTGAACACGTTGCCGGCGTCGACGAACCAGGCCATTCGCGTCCCGCTGACTTCGACGAACGGCAGCGGAAACGCGATTTCGATGCCGCCGGTCGCCTTGAAGTCGCCGCCCACCGAACGACAGAACTGGTCCTTGGGTCCCAGCGTATTGTCGTCGAAACCGCGCACATCGGACACGCCGCCGGCAAAGAAGTGTTCCCAGAACGGCAGGCCCGCATCCGAGGTCACGATTTCGTCGAGCTTGCAATTGCCTGCCAGGCGCTCGGGCTCGATCGGCTCGATCCGAACTTCGTCGCCGCCATAGATGTCGCCATAGGACACGTCGGCCCGCAGCACGAATGCGAAATTCCCGCCCAGCGGGAAGAACTTGCGGCCGCGGTAGGACGCCGTGAAATATTCCCGCGAACTGCCCGGCAACGCGACGTTGACGTTGAGGCGGTTGAGCGAGCCCCGGGTCGGAGTCAGAAAGTGGTTTCGGGTATCGCGACCCCAACTGCCGGTGATGAACGCAGTGTCTATCTCGCGTTCATCGTCGCTCAGGAAACCGTCACGGTCCTCGTCCAGGCTGATGGCGAGTGGACGCGTGACCGCGAACCGAAACTCGACCGGACTGTTCGGATCGTCCGGGTCGATCGGCACCGGCACGAGCTGGCCGATGCTGATGTCCTGTCTGCGGAGACTGGCGCCCAGCTGGATGAAGTCGATTTCGGTAATCGGAAAGCCGATATTGGCACCCAGCGCCACCTGGCTGGTGGAAAACGCGGAAATATTGGCCCGGCCCTGGTTGAACTCGGAATAGCGCGCGAAGTACCCCAGCGACACGCCGTCATCGGTGAAATACGGATTTGTATAGTTCAGGTTCAGGCTGCTGGAGATCGAACTCCGGCTCACCCCCAACCCGATCGTGCGCCCCGAACCCAGAAAGTTTTCCTGCTGGATCGAGGCCGATGCGATCAGCCCCTGCAGCTGCGAGTAGCCCAGCCCGACCTGGAAGCTGCCGGTGGAGCGTTCCTCGACGCTGACGATGATGTCGATTTCATCGTCGCTGCCTTCGACCGCGGGCGTCTCGATGTTGACGTTTTCGAAATAGCCGATGCGCTGCAGCCGCAGCCGCGACCGGTCGACCGCGGCCTGGGAAAACCACGCGCCCTCGAACTGGCGCATTTCACGCCGCAGGACTTCGTCCTTGCTGACGGTATTGCCCTGAAACTCGACGCGGCGGACGTAGACGCGCTTTCCGGGTTCGACGAAGAAGTTGATCTCCACGGTGTTGTCCTCGCGGTCGATCCGCGGCACCGGGTTGACGTTGGCAAACGCGTAGCCGAAGTTGGCCAGCACCGCGGTGATGCCCTCGACCGTGGCCTCGACTTCCTTGCGCGAAAACACTTCGCCGCTGTCGACCTGGACAAAGTTGCGCAGCGCCGACTCGCTCAACACCAGGTCGCCGGTCAGCTGAACGTCTCTGACCTTGAAGACTTCGCCTTCGCGGATGTTCGCGGTGAGGTAGATGTTCTGCCTGTCGGGACTGATCGAGACCTGCGTCGATTCGATCGAGAAATCCATGTAGCCGCGATCGAGGTAGTAGGCGCGCAGGCGCTCCAGGTCGCCGGAAAGCTTCTCGCGGGTGTAGTTGGTGCGGCCGCGCCAGAACATCAGCCCGGATTTCGAATCGGATTCGAAGTCTTCGCGCAGCTCCTCTTCGTCGAACGTCTGGTTGCCGACGATATTGATATGCCGGATCTTGGCCTGTTCGCCCTCGTCGATCTGGATCGCGATGCTGACCCGGTTGCGCTCCAGCTCGGTCACCTGAGGATCGACTTCGACGTCGTAGTGGCCCTGGTTGAAGTATTCGCGCACCAGTTCCTGCTGAATCCGGTCGATCGCCAGCTGGTCGAACACCTCGCCCTGCGCGATGCCGATCTCGGCCAGCGCCGGCCGCAGCGATTCGGACGGAATCTTGTCGTTGCCCTCCAGCGAAACCGACGAAATCGCGGGCCGCTCGCTGACCTTGACCACCAGGATGCTGCCTTCGCGCCCGATCTCGACTTCTTCGAAGAAACCGCTGCGGTACAGGTCGCGGATGCTAGAACGCGCCAGTGCCGGCGTCATCTGCTGACCCACCTCGACCGGCAGGAAGCTGAAGACCGTGCCCTCGGAAATCCGCTGGAGACCGTCGACGCGAATTTCTTCGACGGTAAAGCTCTGGGCCGAAGCCGAGAGGCTGAACAGAGCCAGCAGTAATATCAGAAATCTCATCGAATCCCTTGTCAATTCTTCTCGAAACATCGCGCGCCGAAGCCGCGCAGTCTATTGAACCAGCCGTAAGATATCGTTAAATATCGCAACGCTCATCAAGCCAAGAACCATCGCCAGGCCGATGCTCTGGCCGATCATGTAGCCACGCTGCGAAACCGGGCTGCCCTTGACCCATTCGATCAAAAAGAACAGCAAATGCCCGCCGTCCAGTACCGGAATGGGCAACAGGTTGATGATCGCCAGCGACAGACTGATCAGGCCCAGGAAAAACAGGAACCTCGATACGCCCAGGCGCGCCGAGTCTTTGGCCAGCCGGGCGATTGTAATCGGTCCGGACAGGTTGCTCAGCGAAGCGTTGCCGGTGACCATTCGGCCCAGCATGCCGAGCGTGGCCGTGGTCAGGCGCCAGGTCTCGCCCACCGCCTCGCCGAGCCCCTCGACCGGTCCGTACTGCAGAATGGTGAAGGCGCGCTCCATGGCGGCCTCGGTCTCGGGGCCGGGCTCGCCGGGACGCACGCCGATGACCATCCGCCCGTCCTGCTGCTCGGGCTCGATGTCGACTTCCCGGCGCATCCCGTCGCGCATGACCTCGACCTGTACCGTGTCGCCGTCGGCGGCGGCTTCCGGAATACGCCGGACCAGCGCCGTCCAGCCGTCGACCGGTTGTTGATCGATCGATACCACGCGATCTCCGGCCTGCAGCCCCGCCTCGGCCGCCGGAGACCCCTCGGAAACTTCGCCGATGACCGGCGGCAGGTCGGGCCGCCAGGGTTCGATGCCCAGTTGCTGCAACACCTGCTCTTCCTCGAAATCGGACCCCAGCCGGTCCAGCGGCAGGTCGACGTCGCGCCGGCGACCGCCCTCGTCCTCGACCACCAGCGACACCGGGTTGCGGTCCAGCGCCTCGGGCACCAGCGCCAGCACCGCGTGGGTCCAGGTGCCGACCTTGCGCCCGTCGACCTGCACGATCATGTCGCCGTGCTCCAGACCGGCTTCCTGCGCCAGGCCTTCGGGATTGCCTACGATGGGCCGGGATTCCGGGATGCCGAGCATGAACATCAGCCAGAAGGCCGCGACCGCGAAGATCAGGTTGAATATCGGTCCGGCCGCGACGATCGCGGTGCGCCGACCCAGCGATTTGCGGTTGAAGGCCTGATCGACCTCGTCCGGATCGACCGGCGCTTCGCGCTCGTCGAGCATCTTGACGTATCCACCCAGTGGAATCGCGCCGATCACGAACTCGACACCGTTCGCGCCCTGGCGCCGCCAGAGGGGACGACCGAAGCCGACCGAAAAACGCAGGACGCGCACGCCCGCACGGCGAGCGACCCAGTAATGGCCGAACTCGTGAAAAGTCACCAGCAGACCGAGCGCGACGATCAGCCAGAAGATTGAACCCAGTATTTCCATCGGTCTTTCAAGTTCCTTGGCGTCAAACGTTGCCGTGGATTACGAAGACGCCCATGGCAGCGAAGTGCAGCAGGCCCGCCGTACATGGCGCCCCACCGGCGCAGGAGAAGCGGTCAGGCGCCGACGACGACCGACCAGACTATCAGGGCAAACAGCGGCGCGGCGGCCGAAAGGCCGTCGACGCGATCGAGCATGCCGCCGTGCCCCGGCAGCAGCGTCGACGTGTCCTTGAGCCCGCGGTGCCGCTTGAACAGGCTGATCAATAGATCGCCGCAGATCGAATAGGCCACCACAGGCACCGCGACCAGCGACGCGAAAAGCGGCGTCAGCGGTATACCGGGCAGCACCAGGCTGGCAGCGGGCGCGACCAGCATGGCGACGACCAGACCGCCGATCGCGCCGGACCAGGTCTTGCCGGGACTGATCACCGGCGCAAGCCGGGGACCACCGAACCGGTGGCCTGCAAAGAAAGCCCCGATGTCGGCCGCCGCGACAATCAGAATCAAGTGAATCACCAGCCACGGGCTTATCGCATGCATCCATGCAATCGAGGTGAAAGCCG
>JAGXKW010000030.1:0-20598 GCA_018334995.1 Wenzhouxiangellaceae bacterium | reverse complement strand
CCAGCTGCAGCGCGCGACTGAACGTCTGCTCGTCGATGTCTTCCGACGCCAGCTCGCCCAGCCGCACGCGCTCGGCCAAGGCCCGGGCAGCATTGACGATATCGTCGCGTCCGCCGTAGCTTGCCGCGACGTTGAGCAGCAGGCCGGAATTGTCGCCGGTGAGTTCTTCGGCCCGCGCCATGCCGCGCTGCAGCGACTTCGAAAACGCCTCGCGTCGGCCGATGAAGTTCAGGCGCACGTTATTTTGATCGAGCTGATCGACTTCGCGGTCCAGCGCGCGACGGAACAGGCTCATCAGGCGCCGGATCTCGTACTGCGGGCGGCGCCAGTTCTCGCTGGAAAAAGCGTAGACCGTCAGCACCGGGATGCCGCGCTCGGCAACGGCGCGCACGATCCGGCGCGCAACCTCTGTTCCGGCCTGGTGCCCGTAGGTACGCGGCTTGCCCCGGCGCGCTGCCCAGCGGCCGTTGCCGTCCATGATGATCGCAAGATGCTGCGGCAAATCTGCCCCGGCCATTGAATCAGATCTCCATGAGCTCTTTTTCCTTTTCCCCGACCATGGCGTCGACTTTTTCGACATGCCGGTCGGTAAGCTGCTGGATCTCGGTTTCACCCCGGCGCTGATCATCTTCCGAAATCTGCTTTTCCTTGACAAGTTCCTTGATATGGTGATTGGCATCGCGTCGGATGTTGCGGATGGCCACCTTGGCCTGCTCCCCTTCGCCGTGAACCACCTTGGAAAGCTCGGCTCGCCGCTCTTCAGTGAGTGACGGCAGCGGCACGCGAATCACGGTGCCGGCAGTCGCCGGATTGAGTCCGAGATCCGAGGTCATGATGGCCTTCTCGATCTTTCCGACCATGTTCTTGTCCCAGGCCGTGACCGCCAGCGTGCGCGAATCCTCCACGTTGACGTTGGCCGCCTGGCTGATCGGGACTTCGGATCCGTAGTATTCGACGTGGACGTGTTCCAGCAGGCTGGGGTGCGCACGTCCGGTGCGAATCTTCGCCAGTTCGGCCTTCAGCGACTCCAGGCTCTTGTCCATGCGCGTGGACGCGTCTTTCTTGATATCTGCAAGCATAGATGTACCGTGTTGTTCCCGCCTTGAGGATCTTCACCGATTGTAGCAGCAGCCAACCGCCCGCCTATCGAAGAAATCCGGCAATTCCGGGGCCTGGCCGGGACCTGCCCGGGGTCGGGTTCATTCGACCAGCGTACCGATATCCTCGCCGCCGACCAGGCGCGCCAGGTTGCCCTCGACGTTGAGGCCGATGACGCGAATGGGCATGGACTGGTCGCGGCAAAGCACCATGGCGTTGGTGTCCATCACCCTGAGCTTCTGCTCGATGACTTCGTCGTAACTGATGCGGCGGTACAGGCGGGCCCCGGCGTCGGCGCTCGGATCGGACGAGTAGACCCCGTCGACCTTGGTCGCCTTGATCATCAGGTCGGCGCCGATTTCGATCGAGCGCAAGCTGGCGGCCGTATCGGTCGTGAAAAAAGGGTTGCCGGTGCCGGCGGCGAATACCACGACACGGCCCTTCTCCAGGTGACGGATCGCACGGCGTCGAATGTAGTCTTCGCAGACCTCGCGCACGGTAATGGCCGACATGACGCGCGTCGTCGCGCCGGCGCGTTCGAGCGCGTCCTGCAGCGCGAGGCTGTTCATCACGGTCGCCAGCATGCCCATGTGGTCGCCGGTAATTCGATCCATGCCGGCCGAGGCCAGCCCGGCGCCACGGAAGATGTTGCCGCCACCGATGACGATGCCGACCTGTACGCCGGCGTGCGACACCTCGGCCACCTCGGCCGCGATCCGGCTGCTGACCTTGGGATCGATGCCGTAGTCATGATCCCCAAGCAACGCCTCGCCGCTGAGCTTCAGCAGAATTCGACGATACCGGGGAGTTTCCATGTCGGTGCTTCCTGTTGCTCGCGATCAGCCGCCGCGGGCCTGCTGCATCACCTCGGAGGCAAAGTCGGCTTCTTCCTTCTCGATGCCTTCGCCGACCTCGAGACGCACGAAATCCCTGACCTTCGCGCCCTTCGCTTCGAGCAGCTTGCCCACGGTCTGGTCGGCATCCTTGACGAACGGCTGTCCGACCAGCGTGATCTCGGCCAGGTGCTTGTTGAGACGCCCGTTGATCATCTTCTCGATGATCTCGGCCGGCTTGCCCGATTCCTCGGCCTGGGCACGAAGAATGTCCTTTTCATTCTCCAGCACGTCGGCCGGGACCGAATCGGCGTCGACATAAGGCGGATTGAGCGCGGCCACGTGCATCGCGAGATCACGCGCAAGATCCGCGTCGCCGCCTTCCAGACTCACCAGCACGCCGATCCGGCCGCCGTGAACATAGCCGGCGATCACGCCGCCGTCGGCGTGAACCCGCCGAATCCGGCGCAGCTGGATGTTTTCGCCCAGCTTGGCCACCAGCTGCTGGCGGCGATCCTCGACGGTCTCGCCGTCGGCGAACTCGGCGTCGGCAAGCGCGGACACGTCATCGGTATCGGCGTGCAGTGCCAGTTCGGCCACGCGCTCGGCAAATGCCCGGAAATTTTGGTCCTTGGCCACGAAATCGGTTTCGCAATTGATTTCCACCAGCACCGCGCCGTTGGCGTCGGCGGCCTCGACCACTGCACCTTCGGCGGCGACGCGCCCGGCTTTCTTGTCGGCCTTGGCCAGGCCGCTCTTGCGCAGGTGTTCGATGGCCGCTTCCAGATCGCCGCCGGTCTCGACCAGCGCCTTCTTGCACTCCATCATGCCGGCGCCGGAGCGGTCGCGCAGTTCCTTGACCTGGGATGCGGTAATACTCATGACTCGTCCTTTTCTTCTGGCTTGGCCGCCGGAACCTTCTTCGGCGCCGGCCTGGTTTCGGAATCCGGCGTGGTTTCGGCCGGCGGCGCATCGGCCGTGTCAGGCGTCTCGGTGGCCGCCTGTGCAGCCTCCTCGGGATCGGCGGCGCGGTCGGCCTTCTCGGCCTCGGCCCTGGCCGGGCCTTCCGGCGTGCCTTCCGGTATGGCTTCGGCCTCATCGCCCGCCTTGGCCGCGGCCTTCTTCGCGGTCTTTTTCGCCGCTTTCTTGGCCACTTTCTTGGCCACCTTCTTGGTGACCTTCTTGGCAACCTTCTTGCTCGCCTTCTTCTTGGCCGCCTTCGCCGGGGCCACCTCCTGATCACCGCTGGTATCGATCGGATTGCCTTCGGCGTCGAGCTCGATGAATTCGTCCTCGTTGCCCTGAATCTGCGGCACGGAAGCCTTGCCCTCGAGAATCGCATCGGCGGCCAGCTGAGCGTACAGCCGCACGGACCGGATTGCGTCGTCGTTACCCGGAATGGCGTAATCCACGTTTTCCGGATTGTTGTTGGTATCGACCACGGCCACCACCGGAATGCCGAGCTTGCGTGCTTCGGCGATCGCGATGTCTTCGTGTCCGATGTCGATGACGAACATCGCGTCGGGCAGGGAATTCATATCCTTGATGCCGCCCAGGCTCTGTTCCAGGCGGTCGCGCTCGCGCGTCAGTTCCAGCACTTCCTTCTTGACCAGCTTGTCGAAGCTGCCGTCGGTTTCCATCGCCTCGAGTTCCTTGAGGCGGTTGATCGACTGGCGGATCGTGCGGAAATTGGTCAGCATGCCGCCCAGCCAGCGATGCGACACGTACGGCATGCCGCAGCGCGCGGCCTCTTCGGCCACGGCCTGGCCGGCCGCACGCTTGGTGCCGATGAACATCACGGTGCCGCGTTTGCTCGCCATACGGCTGAGAAAATCCAGCGCTTCCTTGAGCAGCGGCAGCGTGCGTTCGAGGTTGATGATGTGAATCTTGCCCCGGGCGCCGAAGATGTAGGGTTCCATCTTGGGGTTCCAGTAGCGGGTCTGGTGACCGAAATGCACGCCAGCTTCGAGCATCTGGCGCATGGTGACGTCAGGCATTGCTTCTTTCCTTGTATAGGGTGCCGGACCCTTGAGTTCGGTCCGGCGGGGTTTGAACCTCCGCAATTCCCCATCAGGCGACCCTGGCAGACCGGTGATCGACCGGCCGGCAACGAACATCGAGGGCAACCCCGCCTGATGTGACGGAATGCGTGTGAATTTTGATTTTCCGGCAAGCGCCGAGCAAATCCCCGCGATTATAGCGTGTCACATTGCCGGCTGGCAACACCACGCACATGAAAAAGCAAGCGCGGACCGATTTGCGCCGGGCACCGGTTGGGTTCCCCGGATCCGCGTGATCCGTGATTGCGCTTGCGCCGAACGGGGTTCGCGCCTGGCCGGATTCGGCCTGGCGGGGGTCGGGTGCCCGATCGGATCGGATAAACTACCGGCCTGCCCCAACCGCCAGCGGGAACCGGGGCCTCGACGACTTCGCCCGAAACAAGAAACCGCCCAAGGACCAGACGCCCGATGACCGACCGCCGCCACCTCGCCAACGCCATTCGCGCACTCGCCATGGACGCCGTGCAGCGCGCCCAATCTGGCCACCCGGGCATGCCCATGGGCATGGCCGACATTGCCGAGGTGCTGTACAACGACTTCCTTCGCCACAACCCCGCAAACCCCGACTGGTTCGACCGCGACCGGTTCGTCGTCTCCAACGGGCACGGATCGATGCTGCTCTACGCTGTGCTCCATCTCACCGGCTACGCGCTGTCGATTGAAGATCTCAAGAATTTTCGCCAGCTGCATTCGCCCACCCCGGGACACCCGGAGTACGGCGAAGCGCCCGGCGTGGAGACCACCACCGGACCCTTGGGTCAGGGACTGGCCAACGGTGTCGGCATGGCGCTGGCCGAAAAATTGCTGGCGCGCAGTTTCAATCGCGATGGACTCGACATCGTCGATCATCACACCTGGGTGTTCGCCGGCGACGGCTGCCTGATGGAAGGCGTCTCGCACGAAGCCTGCTCGCTGGCCGGCACCTGGGGCCTGGGCAAGCTGGTCGTGTTCTACGACGACAACGGGATCTCGATCGATGGCGAGACGCGGGGCTGGTTCACCGACGACACGCCGGCACGCTTCGAGGCTTACGGCTGGCAGGTGATCAGGAACGTCGACGGGCACGATCCGGAAGAGGTCCGGATCGCGATCGGGTCGGCCCGGGCAGACACAGACCGTCCGACATTGATCTGCTGCAGGACCACCATCGGCTTCGGCGCCCCGAACAAGCAGGGCACCGCCGACACGCACGGCGCACCGCTGGGCGACGAGGAAATCGCGGCCGCGCGCGCCGAGCTCGGGTGGCCGTATCCGGCGTTCGAAATCCCCGACGAGGTGCGGGCCGGATGGGACGCGCGCGAACGCGGAAAGCAGCTCGAGCAGAATTGGCAGGCCACCTGGCGCCAGTACCAGGAACGCTTTCCCGCACAGGCCGACGAGTTCGAACGGCGCATGCGCCGCGAGCTCCCCGCGGATTTCGCCGCGCGCGCGCAGGCAATCGTCGAAAAGATGCAGGCCGACGACAGCAAGGTCGCCACGCGCAAGGCCTCCGGGCTGAGCCTGGAGGCATTCGGCCCGCTGCTGCCGGAGCTGCTGGGCGGCTCGGCCGACCTGACCGGCTCGAACAACACCAACTGGTCGGGCAGCCGCGACATCATGCAGTCGGACGCCGACGGCAACTACATTTATTACGGCGTGCGCGAGTTCGGCATGACCGCGATCGCCAGCGGGATCCACCTGCACGGCGGATTCATCCCCTATACCGGGACCTTCCTGGTCTTTTCCGATTACGCCCGCAACGCGGTGCGCATGTCGGCGCTGATTCCCACCGGCTCGATCCAGGTCTATACCCATGATTCCATCGGCCTGGGCGAGGACGGCCCCACCCACCAGCCGGTCGAGCACGTCGCCAGCCTGAGGATGATTCCGAACCTCGAGGTCTGGCGCCCGGCCGACAAGACCGAGACAGCTGCGGCCTGGGCCGATGCGATCGAACGCAGGGACGGACCGACGGCGCTGGTGCTGACCCGCCAGGGAACCCGGCATCAGGCGCGCGATCCGGAACAGGTCAAACAAATTCGACGCGGCGGCTATGTATTGCGCGCGGCCGGCGATAGGCCCGACCTGATCCTGATCGCGACCGGCTCGGAGGTCGGACTCGTCATGGAGGCAGCGGAAGTCCTGGCGGGCCGAGGCATCGGCACACAAGTCGTCTCGATGCCCAATCCGGAACGATTCCTGGCCCAGGACGAAGCCTACCAGTCTTCGGTACTTCCCGAAGCGGTCAGCGCGCGAGTCGCCATCGAGGCGGGCGTGTCGTCGTACTGGCACCGGTTCACCGGCCCGCGGGGCGCAGTCATCGGCATCGACCGCTTCGGCGCATCGGCGCCGGCAGCCGAATTGTTCGAGGAATTCGGGCTGACTGTCGAAAAAATCGTGAAGATCGCCAGCGAGCTCCCCGGGATCCGGGACTGAGCGCTCAGCGTTGAATGGCCGGCCTCGCGGCATCGGCATTCGGCTCGAGAGCTTGCCAATCCGGCCTCGATCGCGCAGCGTCGCTACAGCTTTTGCCAACACGCATATAAAAAAAGACCGCAGGCGGGGCCTGCGGTCTTTTGTGCTGCTTTCGACTTCTCTTGCGGTTACAGCGAGTAGGTCGCTCCGAAGAAGAAGAAGCGTCCGGTGGCGTCGAACACCGTCGGATAGGTATTGCCGTTACCCAGCGCGGGACCTGCCGACGTGACCACTGGGGTGTCCGACCCGATGACGTTGTTTACACCAGCCCGGAAACTGAGATTCTCCGAGAAGTCGTAATCAACCGACAGATCCAGATACTGGACGGTGTCGATCTTCCGGTCAATGGTCGGCTGCACGTCGCTACCCTGGGCATTGTCGGTGCTCGAGAAATAGCGCCAGATCGCATTGACGCGAATGTCCCAAGGGGTTGTCCAGGTCGTGAGCATCCGATGGCGGTATTCGGGATTCGGTGAACCGCAGGAACCCGCAACCTTGCCCTCACACTGAATCGGATCTGCCCCCGGGAACGGCGTCGTGCTCAACTCGTCGAGATAGGTGGAGGCATAATCGAAGCGGACTGAACCCAGCCCGTCCAGGCCGACGTCCCAGAGATCGAGGTCGTAGACGACCTGGAAATCGAGGCCTGTCGTTTCCAGTGTGGCGATGTTGATGTTGGTGGCCTGGAAGCCGACGCCAGGGGTACCAGCGATCAGCGAGCCCACCCGGTCACGGTTGATCAGGCCGCAGAACGCCGATTCACCGGTAGCAATGCATTCGTCCAGAATCGTCTGGGCGGGGATGCCGGCCGAAATGGCGTCGTCAACCTGGATATCGAAGTAGTCGACCGAAATGGTCAGCCCGTCGGCGAAGGCAGGTGTCAGGATCGCACCGATCGTGATCGTGTCGGATTCCTCCGGATCCAGGAACGGGTTCCCGCCCGTGATTGACTGGGTCTGGCCCGAAATCACGTCCGGGATGCTCCCGAATTGATCTGGGGTCACGCCGGTACGCGCGCATTCTTCGAGCGTTGCGGACGGATTCGGCCCGGCGCACGGATCGAAGAAGCCATTCGGGCCGCTGGTCAGGTTCGGCAGGTTCGTCCCCTGGGGAGTGAACAGCTCGATGACATTCGGCGCGCGAACGGCACGCTGAAACTGACCGCGCAGGCGCAGGTCTTCCACCGGGGTCCAGTTCAGGAAGACGTGCCAGGTGTCGGTATCGAACGTGTTTTCGGTCGTCTCGTCTTCGGTCGTGTAATCCGAGTAGCGATAGGCGCCGCCGACAGCGAGTTGCTCCATCAACGGGGCATCGCTAACCAGCGGAACCTGAGCTTCCATGTAAGCCTCTACGACCTCGACCTGGCCCGAAACCGGAAGGGTTGGCCCACCGACACCGGTAAAGCCGCCATCCGGCTGTTGCGAGATCTGGTCCGGCTCGGAGACGAGCTCGTCCTGGCGGAATTCCCAACCCGCCAACACGCCCATGCCGTTGTCGGCAAACGGCGACTGCACGCCGAATCGGGTCAAGTCGGTCTGGATGTTGCCGCCGAAGACGATCTGCTGGGTTTCCCCGGTAGTGATCCCGATGCCCTCAACGTAATTGCGTGCGTCAGCGGTGACCAGGGATTCCCCATTCGGACCACGCTGGAAGATGTTGTACGGCACACAACCAGAGTTGCCGGAACGGCACACTGGATTGCCGTTTTCATCCTCGACCACGAAAAAGGCATCCTGGACGTTATCGATGACGAAGTCGTTGGTGGAGATGGCCTGGTCCAGCGTGCGCGCAAACTGACCGAACAGCTCGAAATCGTAGTTTTCGAACAGTGTGCCGCGAAGGCCACCGACCGTGCGCCATGTGGTCAGGTCGATGTTGCTGTTGCGCGGGCCGCCCTCGACGTTGCGGTGCGAAGCAAAGATCGGTACTTCATCCGGCACGGCGCCGGTTTCGGGATCCGGCACGCAACCGAAGACTTCGGACAGCGTGATCGGTTCCTGCGTCTGCAGCAATGGATTGTTGCAGTTGGTCTCCCAGAAACCGAACGAAGCCGACGGCGCGATCTGTGCATCCGACGACGTATTGACGTAGCTGAAATCGGCAAACAGTTCGATATCGTCGGTCAGCTCGTACTTGCCTTTGCTGTACATCTGGAAACGCTCGGTCGGCCGCTGGAAAAAGTTGAAGGGGCCGAAGTTGAACGTTTGCTGGGGTCCGCCGACGAACGGAACGAGCTCGCCGCTTTCTTCCTGGAAGCGATCAGTGCCGGTCGCCAGACCGAAGAACCGCCGGAAGTTGGACGAGCCGACACACCCGACACCGCCGAAACTGAACTCGCCGCTGGACGCGCCAAGCGCGCAGGCACTCTCGACGCGGTTGTCCTGGGTGATCTGATTGAGATTTTCGTAGTTGAAGAATGCCGTAACGTTGCCGCGACCATCGTAGGTATTGGCGCCCATCGTGATCGACACGCGTAGTTCACGACCGTCGGTGGTCGAGCCCGGGACGGGCTGCTGCGCGGCTTCAAGAACATTCTCGAAGAACTTGCGATCGTTGCCGGCCTGATGGAAACCGCCCTGCATTTCGATCTCGACGCCTTCGTAGTCGTCCTTGAGGATGAAGTTGGCCACACCTGCGATGGCGTCGGAACCGTACACGGCAGACGCGCCACCGGTCACGATTTCGAGTCGCTCGACCAACTGGGTCGGCACCAGGTTGATGTCCGGCGCCGAGGTGCCGGACGAGCCGAATGGAAGACGGCGGCCGTCGATCAGCGGCAGGGTGCGGATGGCGCCCAGTCCGCGCAGGTTCAGCGAAGCAGTTCCGGTTGCACCGTTGGATACTTCGGAAGCCTGCCCGGCGAAGACCTGCGGAAGCTGGTTGGTCAAATCCTCGATTCGCGAAGTACCGCGAGCGTCCACCTCTTCCTGCCCAACGGTCAGGACAGGGTTGGGCGCGACGACATTCGCGTTGGTCTGCAGGCGCGTACCTGTGACCGTCATGCGCTCGACGTCGGGCGCCTCTTGTTCCTCATCCGTTTCCGGATCATCCTGGGCAATGGCCAGCATCGGCGTCAGACCAAATGCCAGGCCTGCCAATATTGGCGCCATGCTGCGCCATAGGGGCGTATGGCTCTTCTCAAGTGTCTCAACCTTCACGGCGATACCTCTTTTTGTCTTTTCGGATCGATTGTCCGAGTGAGTTTTTTGAACGCAGCCGGAAACAGCTCTCTGAGCTTTCGCCTCCGACAACGAACGGCCTTCAGCCGGAGCATAGCCGCACTTTAACGTGATTTCAACAATAGATTGACTTTTTTTGACCTTCGTGAAGTGACCCCGGAACAATCGGACGCCGAGAGAAAAGGGGGAAGCGACACGGGCCGCGGTAACGATAGATTATCGATGAGCCGGCCGCTATACCGGGAGCTGGCGTCTGTCGCAAGTCCGCACCGAGCCGCGCGCCGCGCCACGCCGGGTATTATGAGAACGCTAGTGCCAGGCACCATCACCGGCAATCGCCCCATGTGCGACAGATCCCGCGCTCGCGAGAATCACCGCCGGAAATCTTCGACTCGGGGCGCGTGCCGTTTGGGTGCGCGGACGATTACTGCCCTTCTGCGCCGGCGTTATCCTGCTCCTCGGCCAGCAGCGTCCGGCATTGCTCCGACAACTCGGAGCCTGCAAGCTGCTGCGCGCGGCAAGCGGTCAGCAGCCGCTGACGGGCTTCGGCGGCCAGCATTTCGCTCTGCTCTTCTTCCAGGGCGGCCTGCCGCCGCTCGGTCTGGTCGATCGCGTCGATATAGTTGCGCCAGTCGGACGCCTGCCGGCGCGTGCTGGCGTACTGCGTAGCCCGGGCAAAAGCCTCCGCGGCCTCTTCGCGCTGCTCGCGATCTCCAGGCTCGGCCTGGTTGAAGCGTGCATTGCCCAGCAGCATCCAGGCTTCGGCTTCCTGCTGATCGTCAAGGCCGCCTTTTTCCAGCGCGCTTTCCAGCGCTTCCTCGGCATCCTCGTTTCGCTGGTCGGCCAGCAGCGACTGGCCCAGCCGGAACGACAATTCACCCTCATCGGACATTTCCGCGGCCTCGCGCAGCACGGGGATCGCCTTGCCGTGTTCGCGCGCCTGGCTCCAGAGTTGCGAGAGCAATTCCAGGTTGTCGACGCTACGCTCGACCCTGCCGGCCTCCATCTCCTCCTCGATCAATCTGGCGCCGCGGTGGGGATTGTCGAAGTTCGAGTAGTACTGGGCCAGCAGGAGAATATCGTCGCCGTCGTCGATCAGGCCGTTGATATAGGCCGTCTCGAGCGTGGCGAAGGACTTGAATTCCTCGCCCTGCTCGAGATACAACGAGGCCAGCTGCCGCCAATAGCCCAGATTTTCAGGCCAGATTTCGATCATCTCTTCAAGCAGACGGGTGCGTTCCTCGGTGTAGCCGAGATTTGAATACAGGACATTCGCCAGTCCGTAATATCGTTCTTCCGGCTTCTCTGCGATTTCAATGGCCTTCCTGATGGGCTCCAGCCCCGCTTCGTAGTTTTCCAGGTTGTAGTGCGAGGCCGCGAGCATGAAATACGCCAGGGCGGTTACTTCGACGTCGCCTGCCATCCATTCCTCGAACAGGCGAATCGCGTCCTCGTACCGCTCGTTGATGAAGTAGAGCTGGGCCATATTGAAGCGCAGACGATTCTGCTGGTCCGTGGGCAGTGCATCCAGGCTGAGCGCCTCGGCGAAGTCGTCCAGCGCTCGGTCGATGTTTTCGAGGTTGACGTGAGTCTGGCCGCGAATCTGCAGCACCGACGCCTTGTCGAAAGGCTTCATCGAGTCGCCGCGGCGATCCATCAGCCGATTCAACTGCTCCAGCGCACTCTCATTCTCGTCTTCCTCGAGCATCTCGTAGGCTTCGAGCAGATCCGCGGCAACGCGCGGATCAAGCGAGGGCGTCGCCTCCTGCTCACTTTCCTGCTCATCCGAGCTGTCGAGCTTGCCGGATTGCGCGGCGAGCGGGCTGGCAAGAAGGAGCGCCAGAACAAAAGCCAGGACCAAGCCTGCGAGACGACTGGAACCGTTTTGCATCTTCAGCATTGCTAGCCTTCCAATTCGAAGTCGATAACGGTGCGGACATTGAGCCTCGGCTCAGCCACGCCCTCGACGATTTTGGGGTTGTAGCGCCAGCGTTCGACCGCGCGCATCGCGGCACGATTGAAGCAGGAATTCGTCGAATTCAGCACGCGCGGATTGACCACGGTGCCTTCAGGCGTCACGTCGAACTCCACCGATACCGATTCCAGAGTGTCGGCTCGGGCCATGCAGCGCTGCGGGTACTGGGGCGGAATGCGCACCAGGGGCTGGGCGTCGCGGTCCGGGTTGAATCCGGTACCGATGTCGACATCGACGCCGGAAAGATCCGGAAGCGCGCCGACCTGAACGCTCATTTCCGGCCGGAAATCCTGGTCGGTGACCGTCGGCGGCGGCGGCGGCGGCTGATCGAGCACCGGGCGTTGAAAATCTTCGGCCGCCTGGGTCTCCGTGTCCTGGAGCTGGCGGGTGACGTTGATCTGAACCGAACGATCCTCGGTGAGCTGGACGTCCTCGCGGGTCGAGATGACCGTCGCCAGGATCAGGAAAATCACAGCGCTGACAAGCAGGCCGCCCGGCAGTCCGGTAATAAGGCGAATGATATTATTCATGACTTGACTGTTGAAACGGCGACCACGTCCTGAACACCCGCGGCACGGATCTGCTCGAGAACATCGACCAGGTACTCGCTATGCGCGGCGCCGTCGGCCTGGATGACTGCACTGCCACGCGGATTCTCGCGCCGCAGGCGTTCCACCGCGGCCCGCACCCCGTCCACCGACACTTCCTCGCGATTGATCCAGATCGTGTTCTCCGAATCGATTGCCACCAGGATCGAAACAAGACGCTGGTCTTCTGCCGTCTGCGCCTCCGGTCGGGTGACATCGACGCCTGGCTCTTTGATGAACGTTGCGGTCACGATGAAAAAGATCAGCATGATAAACACGATATCCAGCAGCGGTGTCACATTGACATCGCTGTCGTCGGTTTTGGCGACTCTTCGAGATCTGGCCATGGAAACTCCGAATTACCTATCTTCCCTGGATTGCCAGCGCCGGATCGACGCCGGCCTGACGTGACTGGTCTACCACCAAAACCGTATTCTCGATCTCGGCGTCCGGGGCCGCATTCACCAGCACGACGCCACGCGGATTTTCCGCCTTGAACGCCTCGATCACAGGCTTGACCGAGCGCGGATCGATCATGCGCACGTTGTCGACCATGACGAACCCGTCATTGCGGACACTGAGCACCATTGTCGGCGGCGGGCGTGTCTGCTGCTCTTCTTCGCTTTCCTGAGGCGTGGCAATGTCGAGACCTTCCTCGTCCAGAAAAGTCGACGTGACGATGAAGAAGATCAGAAGAATGAACACGATGTCCAGCAGCGGCGTGATGTTGACTTCCGCTTCGTCGGCCTCGTCGGAAAGCAGCCTTCTTCCCGTCCCGAAGCCCATTCCCGCGTCCAGCTCCAGCTGGTCGGAAATTTCGGCGACCGCATTTTCGTTGCGGCGGTCCAGGAAGCTCATCGCGAACACCCCGGTCAGCGAAACTGCCAGGCCCGTCATGGTCGGAATGGTGGCCTTGGAAATTCCCGAGGCCATCAACCGTGCATTAGAGGCACCGGTATCGACAATGACCTGAAAGACTTCGATCATTCCCGTGACCGTGCCCAGCAGGCCAAGCAGTGGTGTGACCAGGATCAGCGCCCGGATCACGCCCATGAAGCGCTCGCTTTCGACCCGGACTTCCGAGATCAGTTGCTCGCGAAACATGTGCGATTCCCAGCTCACGTGGTTGTCAAGCGCCTTCCAGCGTTTCACCTGCGCGTTGCGCAGGCGGGGACGGGAAAAAGCGAAAAACAGGAAACGCTCGCTGATCAGAATCCACATCAGCGCAGTGCTGCACAGGAGCACCACCACCACGGGGCCGCCTGCCTCGAGGAAGCCCTGGATAGTCGACCAGGCATTGGCTGGATTCAGCATTTCAAGCACGATAGATTACCCTTCGAGTGCGTGCATCAACGGCTTGACTGCTCGGCGTCGGCAACAAGGCTTGTCGACTGCTCTTCGAGCACCTGGCCGAGCCGGCGTGAGGTCGATGACGCAAAGGCATGCAGGATCAGCAGCGGCACTGCGGCAATCAGACCCAGCACCGTGGTGATCAGCGCCTGGGAGATACCACCCGCCATCAGCTTGGGATCGCCGGTACCGAACAGCGTAATGGCCTGGAACGTCACGATCATGCCGATCACCGTACCCAGGAGACCCATCAGCGGCGCCACTGCAGCCAGAACCTTGACCAGGTTCAAGCCGCGTTCCAGCGGTGGCAATTCCTTGAGCACGGCGTCATCGAGATGCAGCTGGAGGGTTTCGATGCTTTCATTCTTGTGCTCTTCGTAGGCCGCCTGGATGCGTCCCAGCGGATTGGAGTCATTGGGCTCGTGCTTGCCCATCTGCCGCCGGACCTTCATGGAGGTCACCGTCAGCATCAGCCACCGGTACAGCGCCAGCAGGATGCCCAACGCGGCAACGACGATGATGGCGTAGCCGATCGCGCCGCCCTGGTCGACGCGCTCGCGCAGCGTTGGTTTCTGCGTCACCAGACCCAGCAGGCCGCCGAGCGAGGGGTCGATCATGCCGCGCACCACGCCGGGCCCGGAATGGTCCAGTACGCGACGTGCAGCGGCGACCGCGCCGCCGCCCGGCTGACGGGCCAGATAGCGAAGCGAGTTGTCATTCAGCACCAGATAACCCTGGTCGCCGAAAGCGGTGAACGGGCCGATGCGCGCCACGGTCTCGGCGGTCGACGTATTGTCGTTGCGAATGACGTCGGCCTGGAATCGCGCCACCTTGCCCTGCTCGGTCATCTCCTGCAGCAACGTGAACCAGAGGCCTTCAAGCTGCTCGATGGTCGGCAGCGAACCCGACTGGGCCATCTCTTCGAGCTCTTCACCACGATTCGGATACTGGACCGAAATCAGCGAGTCATTGAGCTGCTCTTCAAGGTCGGCCGCCGCCGCCCGGGCCACCCCGAACAACTCGCCGAATTCGCCCTCGCGCTCGGCAAGCTGATTACGCAGCTCCTCGAGCTCACGATCCAGCTGATTGCGCAGGTCTTCCAGCCGGCTGGCTTCGGCTTCAGCCTCGGAAACCTGGTTGCGGATCCGGTTCAGCTCCGCTTCCTGATCGGTTTCCCGGCTTCGGAAGCGCTGTTCGCGTTCGCGATTGGATTCGGCCACGGCCTGGCGTTCTTGCTGCATGGCCCGTACGACCTCTTCGAGCGATTTCGGGCCTTCCTGACCGATCGCGGTCGAACAGACTCCGATCGACAGCGCGACCAGAATGGTTTGCAGCCCTTTGTGGGGATTGCGCATGGTTTCGCTCCCGCTTCTGATTCCCTGGGTGAGATGCATTTTAAGCGTTCCAATCATTGTTTCAGCCCTCATCCGCGGTTTCTGGAGCCGTTACGGGTATGTAGAGCAGCTCCGGCGGAATTTGTTCGCGCGCCACGCGCATGGCCGTCTTGACATCGGGCATGAACGACTTGTCGAGGTCCACCCAGTTTCCCGAATCGACATCGTAGCGCTTCAGAACGGCGTCGTCGTCGGTCTTGAAGATCAGCACCAGCCGACCGATGCGCAGCACGTCGACATCCTCGTACAGTCGATCAGCCGTCTCGATATCGCTGCGATAGGACTCGATGGTCCGGCCATACTCCGACTCGATCTGATAAGCCTCGACGAGCAAACGGTAGCGCTGGGCAGGCGAGCTGGCCGGGTCTTCCATCAAATCCGTCAGCCGCTCCACCCTGGAGCGCCGCTCATTGACCAGAAACGGGATATCGGCATCCACCACCCGTTCCAGCGAATCGACCATGTCCTGCATGAGCGGCTGCACGGCGCGCTGCAGACTCGCGATGTTGTTGATGTCTTCAGTCAACGACTCGATTTCCTGGCGTTGAGCCTCGGCCTGGCGCCGCTGCGACTCGTTGTAGCGCGTGAGCTGCTCGAGCTGCCTGAGGTTGGCGCGATAATCGCCGAGCAAATCCTGGATGCGCGAATCGATCTGGTCGATGTCTTCTTGCGACTCGCGCGTCCCTTCCGCGGCCTGGCGGCTGGCCTCCAGGGCCGATTCGACTTCCTGTCCGTGCGCCTGCGATGCAAAACCGAACGCCACGAACGACGAAGCCAGCATGATGGCCAGCAAGCAGTCTGCTTTCATAGTCAATTTATTCATACCCGTAAAATCTTCTGTTTGAATTTTGCGTATTTGGCCGTCCAACCCGGCGATTGCTCAAATTTTTCGGCATTAAAGCCTCCCCCGACCCGCAGATGGAAGTTCTCCGGGCTGGATCAGCCTCGATTGAAGCCCGGCAGAAGCAAATCCACCCCTGAAGCCAGGCAGGAAAACATGGAAAATCAGCCATCCCGCACTGCGGAGAGCCTGAATCTGCCAGATTTCCCGGAAAGCTAAAAGTCTAGTCTACACGTTACGGTTTCGTACTTGCAACCGGATGTTCCCGTCAGCAGGCGAAACGACCGCTCGAACGGTTATCGCAGATGGCTGCGCCGCATCCGGCGATCCCTTATACTGAACGGCTGACCCGAAATAAAGCGAGTTTATGTCGATTCTGATCTGCGGCTCTCTAGCCTACGACAACATCATGGTGTTTCCGGAACGCTTCAAGGATCACATTCTGCCGGAAAAAACACACATGCTCAACGTCGCCTTCCTGGTGCCCGAAATGCGCCGCAACTTCGGTGGATGCGCGGGCAACATCGCCTACAGCCTGAAAAAGCTCGGTGGCGAGGCGCTGCCGATGGCCGCGGTCGGTGCAGACTTCGACCGGTATTCCGAACGCCTCGACGAACTCGGCATCAACCAGCGATTCGTCATCCGCGACAATGATCATTTCACCGCACAAGCCTACATCACGACGGATCTGGACGACAACCAGATCACTGCCTTCCATCCCGGAGCGATGAACGAAAACCATCGCAATACGGTGCCGAGCGACGGCAGCATCGGTTACGGCATCGTCTCGCCCGACGGCAAGCAGGCGATGCTGGACCACGCCGTGCAATTCAAGGCCGCCGGCATTCCGCACGTGTTCGATCCCGGCCAGGGATTGCCGATGTTCTCCGGCGACGAGCTCAAGACCATGATCGCCGACGCCGACTGGCTGACGGTCAATTCCTACGAATGGGAAATGATCGCCAGCAAGACCGGCTGGAACCGCGGCGAGGCGCTCAGCGGCCTCAAGCAGGGTCTGATCGTCACCCACGGCGGCGAGGGCTCCGAGATGCTCACTCACGACGGCAAGCAGCACATCCCGGCGGTCACGCCCGAGGGCATTGCCGACCCCACCGGCTGCGGCGATGCTTATCGCGCCGGCCTGCTGTTCGGCCTTGAACGCGGCTGGAACCCGTTCGATGCTGCATGCCTGGGTTCGCTGATGGGCTCGATCAAGATCGCGCATTCGGCCCCGCAGGGCTTCGACATCGATCCCCAGACCGTCCGCAACCGCTTCGAACGCGAGTTCGGCCGGCCGATGCCCGCCTGACCGGCAACTCAAATGCTGTCCGCATCCGGCCATGCCCGGGTGCGGACCGTCAGTCGCCGCGCCCGCGCGCTGGACCGGCCGCTTCGAGGAAAAGGCTTTTTTCGTAAATTGTGAACCAGTTCAGCGAATTACACGCACTGTTACCGTAGACTCGGCGGCTGGTCAACCGTTTTCCGGGATATGCGCGCGTGAATTTCCGCATCGGACTGCTGATATTCGTCACGGCCGTCACCGCAAGCACCGACGGCCTGTCCCGCGAGGCATCGCTACGGGCATTCGAGACGCTGGACATGCCCGGGGCGAATGCCAGGGCGCCCGAAACCTTGCAGATTCGGGCCTTCGGGCGCCTGTTTTCACTGGAGTTGACGCCCAATGACGACCTGATGACCGCGCTGCCGGCCGGCCAGCGCAACCGCCTGGGCGCCGGCGATCTGTTCCTGAAAGGCACGCTTCCCGGGCGCCCCGGGTCCTGGGTCCGGCTGAACCGGATCGACGGGCAATTCAGCGGCGGTTTTCACGACGGCGATGAGCTTTACCTGATCGACAGCGCCGCCGGCCTGGTCCCGCCCGGTCAGCGCGCCGCGGCCGACGATGCCGCCATCCTGTTCAGGATGAGCGACCTCGACCTGCCCATACACGTCGACGACGGGGCCGTCGCGGTCGACGACACCCGAACCGGCACTGCCGCGACCACGGACTACGCGACCTTCGTCGGACACCTGCGCGAAGTCGCCACGCTCGAGGGCACGGCGATGCTCGCCATGCCGGTGACCATCGTCAGCGACGTCGGGTTCAGCAACCGCCACGGCAGCAATACCGCCTCGACGGTCCTCGGTCGCATCAACTTCATCGACGGCATCTACGCCAACCAGCTCGGCCTCGGGATCGAGCTGTGGCATCACGAAATCCTGAATGCCAACGGCGCGCTGACGTCCAGCGACGCCGGCGAGTTGCTCGAACAGTTCGGATCATTCCTCAATGGCGGCGCCGGAAGCGACATTCCCTTTCGCGGGCTGGCCCACCTGTTCACCGGTCGCGATCTTGACGGCAACACGGTCGGCGTTGCCTTCCTGTCGGGAGGTTCCCGAACCGTACTGTGCCAGCGAAACGCCGGCCTCGGGGTGGACCAGGACCTGGACAACCAGACCGTGGCCAGCCTGGTATTCGCGCACGAGGTCGGCCATAACTTCAACGCCCGCCACGACGACAACGAATCGGCCTGTCCCGATCTACCGGCGGAGGAGTTCGGCATCATGTCATCGATGATCGGCAGTTCACAGGAATTCAGCGCTTGCAGTATTCCCGTGATGGAACAAGCACTGGACCTGGTCACCGGCGAGCCCGACTGCCTGGTCGAAGTCACTGCGACCGACGGCATCTTCACCGACGGTTTCGAACCCTGACCCGCCCGAGGATTGACGCCGCCCCGACCACGTTCTGCTAGGTTGCCGCCATGCATGTGATCGTCATCGGCGCCGGCATCGTCGGCACGACCACCGCGCTTGCACTGGCCGAACGCGGTCTCCGCGTAACGCTGGTCGAACGGGCGAGCGAACCCGCGGCCGGCACCAGCCACGCCAACGGCAGCGGCTTCACGCCGGCCCATGCCGAACCCTGGAATGGGCCGGGTATCGTCGGCAAGCTGCTGCCGGCGCTGCTGCGCGACGACCAGCCCTGGCGGGTGCGCGCCTCGGCACTGCCCGGGCTGCTGGGCTGGGGGATGCATTTCGTACGCAATAGCAGTCCGGGGCGTTATTACGCAAATACCCGGCATTGCGCCCGCCTGGCGATGTATTCGAAAAGCTGCCTGGTCGGGCTGCGCAAACGCCACGCGCTGGACTACCACCAGTTCACCCGGGGATCGCTGGAGCTTTATCAAGACGCCGCGGCGCTCGAACAGGCGATCGAGCTGCGCCGCCGGATGGATCATCCCGACATCGAAATGCAGACCCTGGACGCGGATGCCCTGATCGCGCTGGAACCGGCGCTGGCGCCGGTGGCGAAAAATTATCACGGCGCGCTGCTGTTCCCCGACCACGAATCCGGCGACGCGCGGCTCTTCAGTCGCCTGATGACCGAGCGCGCCGCCGCGCTGGGCGCCGAAACGCTGTTCGACACGGCCGTGAACGCCATTTTCTGCGAGCGCAATCGATTCAAGGCGGTTGCGACGGATCGAGGCGACCTGGAAGCCGATGCCTGCATCGTCGCGGCAGGATGCGGCACCCGCTCGCTGCTGGCGCCGCCTGGACTTCAGGTCCCGATCTACCCGGTCAAGGGGTATTCGGCCACGATCACGCTGGACGACGACGATCCGGCGCCGCTCATGCCGATCCTGGACCTGAAGCGCCGCTTCGTCACCGCCAGCCTGGGGCCGGACCGCCTGCGCATCGCCGGGCTGGCCGAATTTGCCGGCTACAACACGGGGATCAATCCGAAGCGAATGCAGATACTGCTCGATGGCGCAGCTTTGCTGTTGCCCAGGCTCGCCGACCGCATCCGGAATTCGGCGCCGAACGCCTGGACGGGACTGCGGCCCATGACCCCGGACGGTCCGCCGCTGATCGGCGCCACTCCGATCGATGGACTGCATCTCAACAGCGGCCACGGCGCCATGGGCTGGACTCAGGCCTGCGGATCGGCCGAACTGGTCGCCGACCTGGTGACCGGCAATACGCCCGCAATTGCAACCGACGGCCTGCTGGCCGAGCGCTGGCTGGGCTCCAAAGGAGAATGAACCCCTGACCAGCGTCGTGGTTTCGCAGGGTGGACAAGCGCCAGCGCATCCACCATTGCGGCCGGGATGGTGGATGCGCTGGCGCTTATCCACCCTACCCAAGCTCAAAATCCAGCGGGAAGTGCAAGAACCCGCGACACAACCCCGCCCGGGATCGAAATCATGCGGTGACGATCATGACGATCAGGCCTGGCGGTTGACTTTCAACGGAAAACGAAAGAAAATGTCGCGCTTGTCCGTGGCTACGTAGCTCAGCTGGTTAGAGCACAGCATTCATAATGCTGGGGTCGGTGGTTCAAGTCCACCCGTAGCCACCATTTCCGCTTTTCCCGCTGCAGCAGCCGACGCCGCAATTCAGATCAGCGGTGCTTTCGTTCCAGGTACATCTGCAGAAACTCTTCGAGCATTTCCGGCGTCATCCGGTACGGGTTGAATGTGGACACCCCGTGGCGCTCGAGCAGTTCGATCAGTTGCCGGCGCATGCCGACATGGCTCATGCTGTTTTCCGGAAACATGCGCTGCGAAATCGGTTCGACGCTCAGCAGTTCGACGTTCTTGTGCCGATCTTCGCCGCAGTTTCTTCGGAAGATGAATTCGACGGCTTCCCGCGGTCCCTCGACGCACTGCAGAAAAAAGCGATTGCCGTAATGGAAGATGCCCCCGGCCTGCTGGTCGGCTTCGGTTCTGGGCGCCGGGTACATGATGCGCGAAATTTCCAGCTCCACCCCGCGCGGGTCTGCCCAACTCGAGAAATTGGCCTCGCTGCAGAATGCGATGCGCAGCG
>JAGXKW010000029.1:28130-36592 GCA_018334995.1 Wenzhouxiangellaceae bacterium | reverse complement strand
CGCCTTGCGCCAGCATGGCATCGGCCAGTCGGAGAAATCCGGCGATGTTGGCGCCCTTGCGGTAATTGATTGCCGAGTCATTGTTTTCCCGGCCGTGTTCGACGCAGCGGTCGTGGATGGCCCTCATGATTTGCAGCAGCTGCTGGTCCACGTCGTCCTTGGGCCAGGCCATGTGCTGGGCGTTCTGGGTCCGTTCCAGGCCGGAAACCGCGACGCCGCCGGCGTTGACCGCCTTGCCAGGCGCGAAAATGATCGAGTCGTCCGCCTGAAAGCGTTCGACGGCTTCTGTCGTGCACGGCATGTTGGCGCCCTCGGCGACGATTCGGCACCCGTTTCGGACCAGCCTGGCCGCGTCGTCGTCGTCGATCTCGTTCTGGATCGCGCATGGCAGCGCGATATCGCATTCGACACCCCAGGGTTTGCCGCGGTCGTGATACGTGGCACCGATGTCGCCGGCAAGTTCTTCCAGGGTGCCGCGACCGTTTTCCTTGAGTCGCTGCAGTGGTTCGAGATGCTCCGGCCGAAGCCCGTTTTCGAGGTGAATGAATCCGTTCGAGTCTGAAAGCGTGATGACGCAAGCGCCCAATTCAACGGCTTTTTCCGCGGCGTAGCGGGCGACGTTGCCCGCGCCGGAAATCGCGATGCGCTGGCCTTCGAGATCGCCGCCGAGACGATCGAGCACATGGCGCAGGAAATAGATCGCACCGTAGCCGGTGGCTTCGGTCCTGAGCTCGGAGCCGCCGAACGCCACGCCCTTGCCGGTCAGTGCACCGACGAACTGGTGCGTCAACCGGCGATACTGGCCGAACAGGTAACCGACCTCGCGCGTACCGGTGCCGATGTCGCCGGCCGGGATATCGCGATGCTCGCCGATGTAGTGATACAGGGAGCTCATCAGGGCCTGGCAGAAGCGCATGATCTCGGCATCGCTTTTGCCCTTGGGGTTGAAGTTGGCGCCGCCCTTGGCGCCGCCGATCGGCAGACCGGTCAATGCGTTCTTGAAGCACTGCTCGAAGCCGAGAAACTTGAGCACGGACTCGGTCAGCTCCGGGTCGAACCGGAGTCCACCCTTGTACGGGCCGGTGGCATTGTTGAACTGCACGCGCCAGGCGCGGTTGGCGCGGGTGTTGCCGTCGTCGTCCAGCCAGCAGATCCGGAACGACACGATCTGGTCGGGTTCGGTCATGCGCTCCAGCAGCAGCGAATGCTGGTATCGGGTCTCTCCCGCGACGAAGGGAATCACGTCGCTGGCGACCTCGCGCACGGTCTGGTGAAATTCTTTCTGGCCGGGATTGCGCCGGGCCAGGCCTTTCATGAAGCACTCCAGGTCATTTGCATCGGCCCCGGAGAAGCGGCCCCGACTGCATGTGCTCTTGCCATTGCTGTTGTTATTGCTCATGGCTGAACTCGTCTCCACGCGATCGGACTTTCCTGCATGATACCGATTCGGCGCCAATGCATCGATCAGCGCGGCGGCCGTTTTGGGTTAGGATGAAATCTCGAGGAATTCTTCGCCGCAGGCTGCATTCCCGTCGTCTGGATACTAAACGGAGGAGGCATGGTCATGGAAATTGCGTACAAAACCGAGTACGGGATTCTCGAGATTCGACCGACAGGGACCTTGTCGGAAGACGATTTCAAGAGTATGGCGGCCGAATTCGAGACCCTCGAGAAAGATGAGCGAACGCTCAACGGCATCCTGATCAATGCCAAGAACTTCCCCGGCTATGAGAGTTTTTCGGACATGCTGGCGCACGCCGAATTCATCGCCGAATTCCGGGATCGGGTTCCGAAGGTCGCGGTATGTACCGACTCTGCCGTCGCGGGGTTGATGCAGGTCATCGGCAAGGCTTTTACCGAAGCCGAAGTCCAAAAATTCGACTACGAGAACAGGGACGAGGCCGAAAAATGGCTGCTGGCCTGATTCGGTGAAACAAGCGTCCTGAAACTCCTGTTCGCAGGCACGGCATGTCTTCGGCCGCATCGATGGGGATGGGTCATGGCGGTGCGCGAGGGCAATCACCTCAAGGCCGAGACGCGCGACACCGTCCTGCGGGCCAGCGGCGCGATTCGGATAAAGTGAACGCGCACCCCGGAACCCAGGCATGGCCCAGATCGAGATTCTCGCAATACTGACCGCAGCCATTGCAGCCGCACACTGGCTGGGCCAGAAGCCGGGCGGCCGCATGGTCGGCGGCGCGCTGCTGGTGATCATCCTGGTCGCGGCGCTGGCGAATCTTGGCGTGGTGCCGCTGGCCAGCACCAAAGTGCCGGTCTACAACCAGCTGTTGGGCACCGCGGCGCCGGTCTCGATTTTCCTGCTCCTGCTCAACGCACGGCTGGACTCGCTGCTGCGTGCCGGCGGACCCATGCTGGCGATGTTCGGCTTCGCCGCGCTGGGCACCATCCTCGGTGTAATGGTTGCCGGCTGGCTGCTCGGGGCGGCCGAATGGATGGGCGAATGGTACGGACCGCTGTCGGGCATGTTCATCGCGACCTACATCGGTGGCGGCGCGAACTTCAACGCGCTGGCGCTGCACTTCGACTTCATGCAAAGCGGCAACCTGTATGCCGCCGCGGCCGTGGCCGATCATGTGTTGACGGTCGTCTGGATCGCGGTACTGCTGATATTCCCGCGGCTCGTGGCCGGCATCCTGCCCAAGCGCGATATCTTCACGGATGCCGGCGCCGGAGACGGGCATTCGCCGGAAGCCGACGAACGCCCCGCGCTCGGCGACCTGGTGATGCTGCTGGCGCTCGGCCTGGCGGCGTTCGTGATCTCCGAGCACCTGGCCGGCTGGCTGGCTGCGGGCACCGGGCTCGACGTGCCCCCGATTCTGATCCTGACCACGCTGGCGCTGCTGCTGGCGCAAACCGGCCCAGTGGCGCGGCTGAGGGGCGCAGAGACCCTTGGCATGTACGGCGCCTACCTGTTCCTGGCAGCGCTCGCGGCCTACTGCGAAGTCGCCGCACTGCGCGAGACCGGCACCATCGGCCTGCTGCTGATGGCGTTCGTCGTGATCCTGATCCTGGTCCACGGCGCGGTGGTCGTGCTTGCCGGCAGGTTGACGCGCCAGTCGCCCGAAATCGTCGCCGTGGCCTCGGCCACCACCGTCGGTGGATCGACCGTGGTACTGCCGCTGGTCGAGCGCTTCGGGCGCAAGGACCTGTTGCTGCCGGGCATCGTGCTCGGCTCGCTCGGCAACCTGCTGGGCACCTACATCGGTTTCGCGATGGTCTACGCGCTGCAGAGTTGAGGTGGGCTCGGCCGGAGACGAGTCTGGCTTTTGCGGATAGAAAAAACCGCCCCGGGATTCGGGGCGGTTGACTTCACGAACGTTTTTGCGAGTCTGTGCTCAGGGCGCCAGCACCAGCTGGATCAGCCGGTTGATTCCTGTTTTGTCCAGGCGGACTGCGGTCCCTGGCGAATAACGGGTTTTCCGGTTGCGGCAGACTCGAGGGCGCGGAGTGGCAGTTGCCTGGTCGACCGAAAGCCACGCGCAAACAGCGATCTGTTAGGGTGCGTGACTCAGGGCGACAAGCTTTTTTGTCGCCTTTTTCGATGAAATGATCAGGAGTATCCCAAACCATGTCGAATTCGAGAACCATGACCGGCTTTAACCTCGTCCGTGCCGGCGTCATCGGTATCGCAGTCGCGATGCTGACCGGCGCCGCGTTCGGTCAGCAGCAGCCTGCGCCCGGTGGTCAGGCTGGCGAGTTGATGCAGCAAGTGCAGCAGAAGCAGGCCCAGATCCAGCAGCTCAATCAGCAGCTGGCGCAAATCCAGGAGGCGACCATCGAAGCCAATCCCGAGTTGGCCGATCAGCGCGACGAGCTTTTGGCCAGCGTCGACGAGAAGATGGCGGAGGCCGGGCACAATCCGGAAGATTCGCGCGAAAAGATCGAGAGCCTGCAGGGGCAGTTGCAGGGCGGCGAGCTTTCGGCCGAGGAAAACCAGTCGGTTTCGCAGGCGCTTCGCCAGGAACAGACTTCGCTGCAGCAGGCGCAGAGCCAGGCCATGCAGGACGAGGCGATCCGGACCGAGATCCAGAGCCTGAACGAGGCGCTGGTGGCGGCAATGCGCGAACAGAATCCGCAGACCGATGAGCTTATTTCGCAACTGCAGACCGTGCAGCAGGAATACCAGGCCCTCATGCAGCGGGCCATGCAGCAGCAGGGCGGCAATCCGGGTCAGGGCGGACCGCGGCGCTAGCCGGTGTGCCGCCGGCGCGCGAGTGCGGACATTCCGTGCCGTCGCCGGCCATGGCGCATGTTGTACTGAATGCCGGCGGCGTCTCGCCGCCGATCTTCTCCTGCGCCATGGACTGTTCCAGACATCCTTCCGGTTTCAGCGACCGACCTTTCCCGTGTCCCGGCTTTGCCGAGGCCTGCACGGCGGCTGATGGTCATGGACGCCGAATTGCGCCCGGGCCTGCCGCCCTGGCGGGCCGGTCCCGGGTAATCTGGTATAGTTTTTCGACCGTGCCGGCCGCTTGGGTCCGGCCACGGAGAACAAGGTAGCCTTGAAAAAGTCCAACTCGAACGTGGAGGATTGCATGACGAATGTCTGGAAGACGGTCGTGGCCCTGGCACTGGCAATTCCCGGGCTGGCAATGGCCCAGGGCATGAGCCTGGAGCAGATTGCAACGTTGAAGCAGGCCGGCAGCGCCGCCATCAGCCCTGACGGCAGCCGCATCGCCTATATTCGCTCGGTGCCCAGGGACATCCCGGACGAGGAGGACGGGCCGGCCTGGCGCGAACTTCACGTTATCGGAGACGACGGGCGTTCGAGGCCTTTCATTACCGGCCAGGCAAGCGTGGGCGGAATGGAATGGCACCCGGATGGCGACCGGATCGTTTTTCTGGACAAGCGCGGCGATGCCGAGACGACGCGCCTGTATTCGATCTCCGTCGACGGCGGCGAGGCAACCGAACTGGTCGCCCTGGAGACCGACATTGCCGGCTATTCGTTCAGCCCGGACGGCGCCAAGGTCGCCGTGCTGGCGTTCGAGCCCGTGGACGCCGAACACGAGGAGCTCGAGGAGCAGGGGTTCAGCCAGGTCGTCTACGAGGAAGGTCTGCGCGATCGGCGGATCTACGTCCTCGACCTGGAGAATCCGCACGAAGCGCCGCGCATGATTGCGCTGGACGGCTCGATCCAGGATGCGGAGTGGTCGCCGGCCGGCGACCGCATGGCCGTCAAGATCACGCCCCGCCAGTTGGTCGACGACACGCTGGTGTTCACCAGGATCCGGATCATCGACGTGGAAGGCGAGGAAATCGGGCGCATCGACAACCCCGGCAAGCTCGGCGCGATGGCGTGGAGTCCGGATGGCGAACACCTGGCCTTCATCGGCACCAACGTCGTCAATGACGCCGCGGCCGGGCGGTTGATGGTCGCCGGCAATGCGGGCGGCGATTTCGAGGACCTGCTCCCGGCCCTGCCCGGTCATGTTCAGAATCTCGGGTGGCTGGATGACGACAGGATCGCCTTCCTGAGCGCCGAGGGCACGGCCGTTCGGCTGGGCGCGATCGATGCCGACGGTGATGATCAGCGCACCCTGCTCGAGGACGGTCCGGTACTTTCCGGGCTGTCGATCTCGGCAGACGGGGACATCGCGCTGACCGGCAGCACGCCCGAGCATCCGAGCGAGGTCTTTCGCTTCGACGGCGGAGCGGTCGAACGCCTGACCGATTCGAATCCGTGGCTGGCCGAAGTGGAGCTGGCGCGCCAGGAGGTCGTGCGCTACACCGCGCGTGACGGTCTGGAGATCGAGGGTGTACTGGTCTATCCGCTGGACTATTCCGAGGATCGGCGCTACCCGCTGATCCTGAACGTGCACGGCGGTCCGGAAGCGCACTATTCGAACGGCTGGCTGACCAGCTACGCCTCCCCGGCCCAGCATGCCGCGGCCGAAGGCTATTTCACGTTCTTCCAGAACTATCGCGGCTCCACCGGCCGCGGCGTCGAGTTCTCGCAGTCGAGCTTCGGGCGGCCGGCGATGGAAGAGTTCGACGATCTCGTCGATGGCGTCGATTACCTGATCGAGCAGGGCATGGCCGACGGTGACCGTGTCGGCATCACCGGCGGCTCCTATGGCGGGTATGCGACGGCCTGGGGTGCAACGCAGTATTCCGAGCGCTTCGCCGCGGCCGTCATGAACGTCGGCCTGAGCAACCAGATTGCCGCGTTCGGCACCTCCGATATTCCGTGGGAATTCAACCTTGTGCACCTGGGCAAATGGCCCTGGGAGGATTGGGACCTGTTCCAGCAGGCTTCGCCGCTGTACCATGTCGAGAAAGCGCAAACACCGATCCTGATCCTGCACGGCGACGCCGATCCACGCGTCGATCCGACCCAGTCGCGGATGTTCTACCGTTTTCTCAAGCTGCAGGACGACGCACCGCCGGTACGGCTGGTGCTCTACCCCGGTGAAGGCCACGGCAACCGGCGTGCCGCGAGCCGCTACGATTATTCGCTGCGGCTGATGCGCTGGATGAACCATTACCTGAAGGGCGAGGGCGGTGAGCCGCCGCCCTACCGGATTGAATACGAGCTCGAGGGGTTGGCAGACAACGATTGACAAATCAGCAAGTTGGGCGTAAGTTCCACACTTGACATTAATAATGTGCACGGTTCAGGCACCGTTTCCTTGAAGCTTTGCCCGGCCGGGGGACTATCAAAATGGCTACTACGGTGGAATCTTTGGATACGGCGCGACTTCCGGGAACCGGACGTCGGCTTGTCGAGGAAGGGCTGCTCAGCGAAGAGCAGGCGGTCGATGCGCTCGGCAAGGCATCCGAACTTGGACGGACCTTCACCAGTCACCTGGTTCGCGAAAGCCTGATCGAGCCGAACGGTTTCGCGCATGTGGCCGCCGACGAGTTCGGCTTGCCGCTGCTCGATCTCAATGCCATGGATCTGCGCGATGCGCCCGGGGAACTGGTCAAGGAAGATCTGATGCGCAAGCACCTGGTGCTGCCCATCATGAAGCGCGGCAAGCGGCTTTTCGTGGCCGTGGCCGATCCGACCAACCAGTCCGGTATCGACGAGGTCGCTTTCACCACCGGGCTCAACGTGGAAGCCGTGCTGGCCGGGGCGGATGCGATCGGCCAGGCCATCGATCGCATGATGGCGGGTTCGAACCAGGCGTTCGAAGAATTGACGGCCGGCGACGAAGATCTCGAGTCGCTGAGCTTCGAAGCCAACCAGCAGGAGCAGGAAAGCGTCGAGGAAAGCTCCGATGATGCGCCGATCGTGCGGTTCATCAACAAGGTGCTGGTCGACGCGATCCGCAAGGAGGCCTCGGATATCCATTTCGAGCCCTACGAAGATACCTATCGGATCCGGTTCCGCATGGACGGCGTGCTCAAGACCCAGATGCAACCGCCGAGCAAGATGTCGAGCCGGCTCTCGGCCCGACTCAAGGTGATGGCCAACCTGGACATCGCCGAGCGGCGCGTGCCCCAGGATGGCCGGATCAAGCTCAACATTTCCAAGAACCGGGCGTTCGACTTTCGTGTCTCGACCTGTCCCACCCTGTGGGGCGAAAAGGTCGTGCTGCGTATACTGGATGGTTCCGGTGCGTTCCTGGGTCCGGAAAAACTCGGTTTCGAGCCCCACCAGAAGGATGTCTACCTGGAATCCATCGGGAAACCCTACGGCATGGTGCTGGTCACGGGGCCAACCGGGTCGGGCAAGACGGTATCGCTGTACACCGCGCTCGGTTTGCTCAACGATGAAGGCCGCAACATTTCCACGGTGGAAGATCCGGTGGAAATCCGGATGCCGGGCATCAACCAGGTCCAGCAGAACACCAAGCAGGGCTTGACTTTCGCCAAGGCGCTGCGCTCATTTCTGCGGCAGGATCCGGACATCATCATGGTTGGAGAAATTCGCGACATCGAGACCGCCGAGATCGCGATCAAGGCGGCCCAGACCGGTCACCTCGTGCTTTCCACCCTGCATACCAACGATGCACCCCAGTCGATCACCCGTCTTGCCAACATGGGCGTTCCGCCCTACAACATCGTCTCGGCGGTTCACATGGTAATGGCCCAGCGTCTCGCCCGGACGCTGCACAAGTGCAAGGTGCCGGAGGACGATCTCCCGGCGGCCGCCCTCAAGAAGACCGGCTTTACCGACGAGGAAATCGAGGAAGGACTGAATCTGTTCAAGGCCAAGGGCTGCAACCTTTGCAACGAAGGCTACAAGGGCCGGTCCGGCGTCTTCCAGGTCATGCCCGTGACCGAGGAAATCGAGCAGATCATTCTGGCCGGCGGCACGGCTTTGGAAATCGAACAGCAGAGCAAGAAGGAAGGCATCATCGACCTGCGCCGCGCCGCGCTGAACAAGGTCAAGAGCGGTTCGATCAGTCTCGTAGAAATGAACCGAGTCACCAAAGACTAAAATCGTCCCCAAGCTTCCCGAGCCGCCGCCTGCCGGCGCTCGGCGGTGCTCG
>JAGXKW010000029.1:25707-28020 GCA_018334995.1 Wenzhouxiangellaceae bacterium | reverse complement strand
CGGCGGTGCTCGGACTGGTTCCCTCAGGCCCGGTTTCCATTTATAATACGCGGCTTCGTATCACCCAAATGCCGGTGTAGCTCAGGTGGTAGAGCAACGCATTCGTAATGCGTGGGTCGGCGGTTCGAATCCGTCCACCGGCACCATTAAATAGTAGAAACCTCGGAACCATACGGTCCTCCGAACGATACGAAACCCCGATTCGAACCGCCGACCATCACAATCGGTTCGAACCGAGCGGCGCAGCCGCGAGCTCGCTTGAGCGCAGCGACAGCAATCCGTCCACCGGCATCATAACCAGCAGAAACCTCGTAACGTTCCGAGCCTCCGAACGTTCCAGGATTCCCCGATTCGAACCGACGACCGTCGCAATCGGTCAGACGTCGCATGAAGTCCTAGTGTAAGAGCGAATTACCGATCAGCACGGGTTCGGGTTCGAGCTCGATGCCAAAGGCCTCCTGCACGCCGGCCTTGATCTCGCGTGCGAGTTTCATCACGTCGCTGCCGGTGGCGCCGCCAGCGTTGATCAGCACCAGCGCGTGCCGGCCGAATACCCGGGCGCCGCCGACGGACTTGCCGCGCCAGCCGAGATGGTCGATCATCCAGCCGGCCGAAAGCTTGGTGGACCCTGGCTTGTCGGGCCAGTTGGGCAGGCCCGGATGCCGGTCGATCAGGTGCTGCGCGAACGCGTTGTCCACGACCGGGTTCTTGAAGAAGCTGCCGGCGCTCGGGATGACCGCAGGATCGGGCAATTTTCGTTTTCGCACGCGCATCACCGCGGCCGCGACGGTGCGCGGGTCGTCGGGCTGCGCGTGGCCGTGGCGCTCCAGCTCTTCGAGCAGGGAAGGGTATTCGAGCACCGGCGTGCCGTGCATCATCAGTTCGAGTCGAATGTCGAGAACCACGAATCGGCCGGCATCTTCGGCCTTGAACCGGCTGTGACGATAGTCGAGGCCGCACTCGGAAGCGGCCAGGCGCTCGATTCGCCCGGTATGCCGGTCAAAGACCTCGACCGATTCCAGGCAGTGCGCCAGTTCCACGCCGTAGGCGCCGATGTTCTGCATCGGGGCGGCCCCGACCAGGCCGGGAATCATGGCCAGGTTCTCGATGCCCCAGAGGCCGCGGTCCAGCGTCCAGCGCACCAGCTCGTGCCAGTCCTCGCCGGCCGCGGCGGTCACGAGCACCCGGTCGCGGTCGATGACTTCGCTGTCGATCCCGCGCAGCCGGTTGACGATGACCCGGCCGGGAAAGTCGCCGATGAACAGCGTGTTGCTGCCGCCGCCGAGCAGCAGCACCGGGAGTTCGGTGTCAAGCAGGCCGGGCAGGGCAGCAGCGTCTTCGAGTACCACCAGTTCGCGGGCGGTGGCCGGCAGCCGGAAGGTGCTGAAGGGCTCGAGCGATGCGTTGATGGAGATTTCATTCGACATGCGCGTATTCCTTGCAGATGGCGTGGGCGCAGTCATGCACCAGGTTCGGGCCGTTGTAGATGAACCCGGTGTAGAGCTGCACCACGTCGGCCCCGGCGGCGATCTTGGCGACCGCGTCGCCGCCGCTCATGATGCCGCCGCTGCCCATGATCGGGAACGAATCTCCCAGCACCTCGCGGCATTTCTTCAGCACCCGATTGGCCGGTTGCAGCAGCGGGGCGCCGCTCAGTCCCCCGGCCTCGTCGGCGTGCGGCAGGCCGGCAATGGCGTCGCGCGAGATCGTCGTGTTGGTGGCATTCAGGCCGTCGACGCCAGAGGCGGCGATCGTTTCAAGGGCACCGGTGAGCGCGGCGTCTTCCCAGTCGGGCGCGATCTTGACCACGATGGGACACTTGCCGCCGAAGGTCTCGGCGTGGTCGTTCCCGGCCCGCACGATCGCCTCCAGTAATTCACGCAGGTGCCCGCTGTCCTGAAGCTGGCGCAGGTTCTCGGTGTTGGGCGAGGAAATGTTGACCGCGACGTAGTCGCAGTGCGGGTAGACCTTCTCCAGGCAAATCAGATAATCCGCGGCCGCGCGGTCGACCGGCGTGTCCTTCTGCTTGCCGATGTTCGCGCCGACCACGCCCGAGTAGCGGCGCGCCTCGAGCCGCTCGACCAGGTGGTCCACACCCTCGTTGTTGAAGCCCATCCGGTTGATGATGGCGTCGGCCGGCTTGACCCGGAACATGCGCGGTTGCGGATTGCCGGGCTGCGGTTTCGGCGTGACGGTGCCGAGCTCCAGGTGGCCGAAGCCGAGCTGCCCGAGCGCGTCGATGTAGTCGCCGTTCTTGTCCAGCCCGGCGGCCAGACCGACCCGGTTGGGAAATTCGATGCCCATGAGCACCAG
>JAGXKW010000029.1:19509-25000 GCA_018334995.1 Wenzhouxiangellaceae bacterium | reverse complement strand
GTGCCTTCGTCCAGCGGGTCGCCGATGCGCACCTGCTTGTAGGCGTCGACCAGGGTGCCGACGACGTCGTCGGCGATCGATTCGTGCAGGAACAGCCGGCGGGTGGACGTGCAGCGCTGCCCGGCTGTGCCCACGGCGCCGAACACGATGGCCGGGATGGCCAGCTTGAGGTCGGCGGTCTCGTCGACGATCATGGCGTTGTTGCCGCCCAGTTCCAGCAGACTTTTTCCTGAGCGCGCGGCGACCCGCTCGCCGACCTGGCGCCCGACCTGGCACGAGCCGGTAAACGACATCAGGTCGACGCGCTTGTCGTCGATGAAGCGCTGGGCAAGCTCATGGCCGGGTTCCATGAAACTCGTGAAGATCGGCGGGAAGTCGGTGCCGGCCAGTGCTTCGTTGATGATGTTCTGCACGCCCAGGCAGCACAGCACGCCCTTCGGCGAGGGCTTCCAGATCGTGGCGTTGCCGCAGATCGCCGACAGCAGCGCGTTCCAGGCCCAGACCGCGACCGGAAAGTTGAAGGCGGTGACCACGCCGACCACGCCCAGCGGGTGCCACTGTTCGTACATCCGGTGACCGGGACGCTCGGAATGCATGGTCTTGCCGTAGAGCATGCGCGACTGGCCCACCGCGAAATCGCCGATGTCGATCATTTCCTGGACTTCGCCGTCGCCTTCGGGCTTGATCTTGCCCATTTCCATGGACACAAGGCTCCCGAGCGCATCCTTGTGCTTGCGCAGCGCTTCGGTGACCAGGCGCACGGCTTCGCCGCGCTCCGGTGCCGGCACCTGGCGCCAGGCATGGGCGGTATCCACGGCCTGTTCCAGGACGTTCTCGTAGTCCGATTCCGACGCGGCATGCACGCTGGCGATGACCTCGCCGGTGGCGGGGTTGATCGACTCGATCCGGCCGGCGTCGGTGGTGGTCGACCACTCGCCGGGCCCGAAACAGGCGCCGGGGTTTTCGGATTTCAGGCCCAGCGAGTCGAGTATGTCTTGTGCGCGCTTGCTCATTGCGTGCTCCGTGTGATCTGGAAAATTCGTCAGTTTTCCATTATCGCACCGCGCGCCGGATTCGTTCAGCCTTATTCGGTTTGATCGGGCAGCGTGCCTTGCTCGATCGTCCATGCCGCAACCGCCGGAATGATGGCGCCCAGCGTGGCCTCGAAGCCCCGGACGATTTCGGCGGACCCGGAATCGTCGACAGGTTCGCGCGCCTCGAACAATCTGCGCGCCACCAGCGCGGCGCTTCGGCTGTCGTACAGGCGGGCCTCGAGCCGGATTTCGGCTGCCAGCCGCCCGGCGCCGGGATCATCGAGCTCGAAGCGCCGCAGATCCAGCACCAGCGTCCGATCCAGCCCGGATGCGCCGGTGCGAACCTGCTCGAGACTGCCGGCGTCGCGGAGATGGCGCACCAGCAGCGTTCGCACCATCTCGGGCGCCGCGGCGGTCCAGCGCGCGGAGGCGTGCACCTGAAGCCGGCTCTGGCCGGTGCGCACCAGCACCCGGTTCGAATCGCGTATCGGGTCGGATTCGGGGCGCGCGACGTTCAGACTCCAGTCGGCGCTTTCGCCGGCCGGATCGGGTACCGCAAGTCCGGGGTCCAGCAATTGCACCGGTTTGCTTTCCGGCAGGATCGTGCAGGCGCCGGCCAGGCTCAGTACGAACACGACCGCAAGGATTTTGATCGACAGGTAGTTCATTGCGACGGGTACTCCTCGGGTTGTTCGCCGCCCAGCAGAAAGCGGGCGGGATCACGCTCGACGCGCCGGACCAGCTCGGAAAGATCACGCACCAGGCGGCGGATTTCCTCGACGCCGCCGGTGAACTGGTTCATGCCCACGCCGCCGAGCTGGGCGAGCTCTTCCTGGTTGCTGGCGACGATCGTGTCGAGGCGTCCGGAAAGGGATTCGATGTTGGCCAGCGCACCGGTCATCCGGGACCTCAGTTCGGGCAGGTCGTCGATCAGGCCGGTATCGACGCCGGCAACGGTTTCGTCGAAGCGCTGGACAGTGCTCGACAGTCGCTCCACGAGGGCAGGCAGGGCTGCGCTGGCCTCGGAGGCATTGTCGAGCAGGCGGTTCAGCGAACTGTCGGGATCGGCCACGGAACCGCTGAAGCGCTCCAGCGAGGCCAGCGTGGCATCGACGCGTTCGATGTTGGCGTCGCTGAGTACGGCGTCGATCTGGTTCAGGGCCTTGTTGGCGGTCACGATGATGCCCTCGGACGATTCCAGCAGTCGGTTGAGCGGCGACGAGACCGCCTCGATGCGTTCGGGCTGGTCCTCGTCGTTCGTCAGCAGCGGACTTTCCGGACTGCCGCCGCTCAGCTGGATGGCGGCCGTACCGGTCAGGCCGGTCAGCCGCACGCTTGCCACCGTGTCTTCGTGGATCGGCACCTTGGCGCCGATTTCGACGGTAACGATCACTTCGCGCACGTCTTCCGGGTTGAGTTTCAGATCGGTCACGCGACCGACGTTGACGCCGTTGTACAGCACCGGGCTGCCGTCGGACAGTCCGATGACCGATTCCTCGAACAGAATCTGGTAGTTGTTCCAGGCGCTCTCGGTGGCGTAGCGGGCCGCGAAAAGCCCGAACAGCACCGCGGCGATGGCAACCGCGAAGGTGAACGCTCCGATGACGATGTAGTTGGCCTTCGTTTCCATGATGCGTTCCTCAGTCCCTGGTGCTTTCCGGGTTGCGGGCCGCGCGTGCACGCGGCCCATGGAAATATTCCCGGACCCATTCATGGTCCAGTTGTTCGATTTCGTCCAGCGGTCCCGCGGCCAGAATCTTCCGGTCGGCGATGACCGCAACACGGTCGCATATTGCATACAGCGTATCGAGATCGTGCGTGATCAGGAACACCGTGAATCCCAGCGCGCGCTGGAGCGTTCTCAGCAGGCGGTCGAAATCGGCTGCGCCGATTGGATCCAGGCCCGCCGTGGGTTCGTCCAGGAAAAGCAGCTCGGGCTCCAGCGCCAGGGCGCGCGCCAGCGCCACTCGCTTGCGCATGCCGCCGGAAAGTTCCGAAGGAAATTTCGAGCTGGCCGATGCGGGCAGGCCCGACAACTGGATCTTGGACCGGGCAAGATCGCGCCGCACCTGGCCCGACAGGTCGGACCGGTGCGACTTCAGCGGCACTTCGACATTTTCCAGTACGGTCAGCGAGGAGAACAAGGCCCCGTCCTGGAACAGCACGCCTGCACGGCGGGAAATGATGCGCTGCGCGTCTTCGGTGTCCATCAGTCGCTGGCCGAAGACTTCAATGCTTCCGCCATGCGGCCGCAGCAACCCCAGGATCGAGCGCATCAGCACCGACTTGCCGCTGCCCGAGCCACCCACGACCGCAAGAATCTCGCCGCGCCGGACGTCCAGGTCGAGTTCCTCGTGAATGACATTCGCGCCGAACCGGTTGTCCAGCCCGCGGATCCGGATGACCGCCTCGTGTTCCGGGTCGCCGCCCGAGGCATGCCCCGCCGATTGCCCGGTTGCGCGCTCAGCCGCCTGCTCGTTTACGGTCACCAGCCAATCTCCATGAAATAGACGGCAGCGAGCGCGTCGATGACGATGACCATGGTCAGGCTGCGCACCACGGCGGTCGTGGTGTGTTCACCCACCGATTGCGCCGTGCCGGTGACCCGCAGGCCTTCCAGGCAGCCGATCAGCGCGATCACCACCGCGAATATCGGTGCCTTGATCACCCCGACAAGATAGTGCTTGAGCGTGATGGTCTGCTCCACGCGATCGAGATACAGCGTCAAGTTGATATCCAGCGACAGCACCGAAACGAACAACCCGCCGATCAGACCGGCAATCGTGGCAATGAAGGCCAGCAGCGGCAGCGTGATCAGCAGCGCAATCAGGCGCGGCAGCACCAGAACCTCGATTTCATCCAGTCCCAGGGTCCGGATTGCATCGATTTCCTCGCGTGACTTCATCATGCCGATCTGGGCGCAGAACGCGCTCGCCGTTCGCCCGGCCAGCAGGATGGCGGTCAGCAACACGCCGAATTCGCGCAGGAAGGCGAATGTCACAAGGTCGATGACGAACAGTTCGGCACCGAAGTCGCGCAGCACGGTCGCGCCCAGAAACGCCACCACGGCGCCGATCAGGCTGCTGAGCAGAATCAGCAGCGGAACGGCGTCCAGCCCGGTCTGCTCCATGTGGTAGACCGTGGAGGTCAAACGCAGCCGGCGCGGCTGGAGCAGGGTGCGGCCCAGGCGATGGACCGTCACGCCCATGAAACTCAGCAATTCGCGGGTGCTTTCGATGACGTCCACGACCGACTGGCCGATCCGGATCAGCACCTGCCGCCATTGCGGTTCAGGTTCGGGCTTTGGCTGGTGGACATCGTCGCAGGCCGAATGCACCGCCTCGAACAGTGTGCGCCATTGACCGGTCAGGCCGGATTCGGCCGGCTTCTGGCCGGTCCGGCAGAACAGCCGCTCCAGCAGCAGGGCGCCCGAGGCGTCCAGCCGGGAGACGCCGCTGGCGTCGAGCCGCGTTGCGCGTCCGGCAAGCGATTCCACTTTACTGCTCAGCTGCTGCACGTTTGCCAGCGTCCAGTCGCCGCGTGCGATCAGAACGCGGTCGTCTCCGCTTTCCGGGACAAGTTCGGCATTCGAGCTGGATGACTTTGTCTCGCTCATCGGCGCATGCAGGGTCGGAGTAGGGGAATCATGTCGGGTGCCGGCGGCTGGCGGTTCCCGGCCATGGCCACAGCGTTTTCCGGTCGTAGCCCTGTCCAGCGGATCCGCGCATGAAGTCGGTGCCTTCGAGTTGAGTCGCGTGTTGGTACTCGATAGTACGCAAGGCGGGCCGGCAAGCCAACCCGGATTGTGTCAAAGATCATTCCCATATGGACAGCAGTGGGCGAAAGAGCTATACTATGCGGCTTGACAAAACAAGCCTGACCGCAGCCCGCACGGGCGCGCTAAAGTGTCGGCCGGAGCGATTCATCCGGCAGGCCGCTGCGGCACCGGCGTGACCAAGAGGACTACACCATGCCCAAGATGAAATCGAACCGCGGGGCCGCCAAACGGTTCCGCGCCACCGGAAGCGGGCGCATCAAGCGCAAGCATGCTTTCCACAGCCATATCCTGACCAAGAAAGACACCAAGCGCAAGCGGCGCCTGCGCTCGACTTCGCTGATCGCGAGTGCCGATGAAAAGGCGATTCGCAAGCTGCTGCCGAAGCTGTAATCGTTGTTTTATTGGGTTGATTTCTTGACTGGACAGGAGAAAGGAAAATGGCAAGAGTAAAACGTGGAGTAGTCGCCCGCCGTCGCCACCGCAAGGTGCTGCACCGGGCCAAGGGCTATTACGGCGCCCGGCGCAAGGTCTTCCGGGTGGCCAAGCAGGCGGTCATCAAGGCCGGACAGTACGCCTATCGCGATCGCCGCCAGAAGAAGCGCGAGTTTCGTCGTCTGTGGATCCAGCGCATCAATGCCGCCGCGCGCGAGCACGGGATGTCCTACAGCCGGTTCATCAA
>JAGXKW010000029.1:15733-18702 GCA_018334995.1 Wenzhouxiangellaceae bacterium | reverse complement strand
GGCCTGCTCGCGACCTTCGTCAACACCTATTTCGAAGACGAGCTCGAAATGCGCCTGCGGCCGTCGTACTTCCCGTTCACCGAGCCCTCGGCCGAAGTCGACATCCGCTGGCGTAGTGCCGACGGCGGCCCGGGCCGCTGGCTGGAGGTGCTGGGCTGCGGCATGGTGCACCCGAACGTGCTGCAGAACTGCGGGGTGGACCCCGAGCGTTACACCGGTTATGCCTTCGGGCTCGGCGTCGAGCGGTTCGCGATGCTGCGCTACCGCGTTGATGACCTGCGGCTGTTTTTCGATAACGATTTGCGCTTCCTGGCCCAGTTCCGCTAGGACACCTGCGCGACTGAACAACGGGGAATCCGATGCGATTCAGCTTGAACTGGCTGCGCCAGTGGGTGCCAACCGACCTCGACGCCGAAAGCGTCGCCGACCGCTTGACCGCGGCCGGGCTGGAAGTCGACCAACTCGAAACCGTGGGCCAGGGTCTGGAAGGGGTTGTGGTCGCCGAGATCACCGCTTGCCGGCCGCACCCGGATGCCGACCGGCTGAAGGTGTGCGAGGTGGAATTCAGCGGCGATGCCCCGGTCACCATCGTCTGCGGGGCCCCGAACGCACGCGCTGGATTGAAGGCGCCGTTGGCCACGGTGGGCACGACGCTGCCGAACGGCCTGAAGATCAAGCCGGCCAAACTGCGCGGAGTGGCCTCCGAAGGCATGCTGTGCTCGGGACCCGAGCTGGGTCTTGGCGAGGACGATTCCGGGCTGCTGGAACTGGCCGACGCGCTTGAGCCCGGTATGCCGTTGGCGCAGGCGCTGGGTCTGCCCGACCATGTAATCGAGGTCGACCTGACGCCCAACCGCGCCGACTGTCTTTCCGTTCGCGGCATCGCGCGCGAGTTCGCCGCGGCCGCGGCGCTGGAATGCCGGGAACCCGAAATCGCGCCCGTGCCGGCGGCGCACAATGATGCCGTCCAGATCGAACTGCTGGATCCGGACGATTGCCCGCGCTATGTCGGCCGGCTGATCCGCGGCATCGATCCGGAGGCGTTCACGCCGGCCTGGATGGTCGAACGGCTGGAACGCTCCGGACTGCGCGCGCGCAGCCCGATCGTCGATGTGACCAACTACGTGCTGCTGGAACTCGGCCAGCCGATGCACGCTTTCGACGCCGGGGTGATTCAGGGCGGTATACAGGTGCGGCGCGCCCGGCAGCGCGACCGCATCACCTTGCTGGACGGGCAGGACATCGCGCCCGACGACGACATGCTGCTGATCTGCGATCGCGACAAACCGGTGGCGCTGGCGGGCGTCATGGGCGGCCAGGATTCGGCCGTGGGCGACGACACGCGCGACATTCTGCTCGAATCGGCCTGGTTCAACCCGGCGACCATCATCGGCAAGGGCCGTCGGCTGGGTCTGGCGACCGATTCTGCGCATCGTTTCGAGCGCGGCGTGGACCCCGAACTGCAGGTCGCCGCGATCGAGCGTGCCACGGCACTGATTCTCGAGATCGCCGGTGGCAGCGCGGGTCCAGTGGCCGAGCAGTGCATTTCCGATCGATTGCCCGAAACACCGTCGATACGGCTCCGGCTGGACCGGGTCAACCACGTACTGGGCACCGAGCTCGACGTCGATCGCGTCGGGGATATACTCGAGCGGCTGGGGATGAATGTGCAGCGCGGCGACAATGAATTTCGCGTGCGGCCGCCCTCGGCGCGACGCGACCTGGCCGTCGAGGTCGATCTGATCGAAGAAGTCGCGCGCCTGGTCGGCTATGATCAGTTGCCGTCTCGATCGCCCGGCGGACGGCTGCGCGCAATCGTGCCCAGCGAGCGCAGCGTGGCCATGGACAAGCTGCGCTCGACGCTGCACGCGCGCGGGTTCCAGGAAATCATGACCTGGAGCTTCGTTTCCGAGGAGGATCTTGCGCGGCTTTCGCTGCAGGCTTCGGCCCAGCCGCTGGCCAACCCGCTGAGTCAGGACATGGGCGTGCTGCGCAACAGCCTGCTGCCGGGCCTGTTGCGCACTGCATCGGCGAACCTGCGTCACCAGCACCCGCGCCTCAAGCTGTTCGAGACCGGCCACGTATTTTCCGCCGGCGAGTCGTGGGTCGAATCCGAGCGCGTCGGCCTGCTGATCGGCGGCAGCGCACACCCGGAAAGCTGGCTGGACGCACGTCGAGATTTCGATTTCTACGATCTCAAGGGCGAAATCGAACACCTGGCAGGCTGCCTCGGGCATCCGCCGTCGTCGCTGCAGGCCGCGGCCGCCGGCGAGGATTTCCTGCATCCCGGCCAATCCTGTACCTTTACTCTCCATGGCCGCGCGCTGGGTTTGGCCGGCCAGTTGCACCCGGCGGTTGCGGCCGACCTCGATCTGGGCACGACCGCATTTGTCGCCGAACTCGACCTGGACTTGCTGCGCCGCCGGGAATTGCCGGAGTTTGCCGGTACTGCAAGATTCCCGTCGGTTCGGCGCGACCTTGCGATGATCGTGCCCGAAAGCGTTCCGGCCGCAGAGCTGCAGCGCGTGTCGGCCACGGCCGCCGGCCCGATGCTGGAGCGTTGCATCATTTTCGACAAATACCAGGGACAGGGGATAGAATCAGGCTATAAAAGTATTGCTATAGGATTGATTTTGCGCGATGTTTCGCGCACCCTTACCGATGACGAGGTGGATTCGGTTATGCTGTCGGTCGTCGAATCGCTGAAACAAGAATGTAAAGTAAGACTGAGAGGGTAACCGGATGGCTTTGACCAAGGCCGACTTGGCCAATACATTGTTCGAGGAAGTGGGGCTCAACAAACGCGAGGCCAAGGAGTTTGTTGACGCCTGGTTCGAGACGATCCGCGATGCGCTGGAGTCCGGCGAGCACGTCAAATTGTCCGGTTTCGGAAATTTTCAATTGCGCGACAAGAATCCGCGTCCGGGCCGCAATCCCAAGACCGGCGAGGAGATTCCGATCAGCGCGCG
>JAGXKW010000029.1:13068-14933 GCA_018334995.1 Wenzhouxiangellaceae bacterium | reverse complement strand
ATCCCAAGGAACGCTTGATGGACATGAAGCAGCATTCGAATTCGATGCCGGACATTGCCTCGCAGCCGCACGACCAGCTTGCCGGCAAGCTGGACTGGGTCGGCATGAATCGCATCGAAGTGCCGGTTCGGATCCCCGGCCGCGACGGCGAGACGGTCCAGATGCCCGCGCACGTCAGCGCGTTCGTCGATCTGGGCGATCCCGATGCACGCGGCATCCATATGTCCCGGCTGTATCTGCATCTCGACCGTGCGCTGGCCGAACACACGCTTACGCCGCTGGCGCTGCGCCATCTGTTGCGCGATTTTCTCGATTCGCACGACGGCCTGAGTTCGCGCGCTCTGGTCCGCATCGATTTCGAGTACCAGACGCGGCGCAAGGCTCTTGCCAGCGACAATGCGGGCTGGCGGAGCTACCCTTTCAGCATCATCGCGACGCTGGAAGGCAAGACCTTCGGGCTGGAACTGTCTTATGAGGTCACCTACTCGAGCACCTGCCCGTGTTCGGCCGCGCTTGCGCGGCAGCTCATACAGCAGCAATTCCAGCGTGATTTCGCCGAAGGCGAGCGAATCGACCGCGATGCAATGCTGGCGTGGCTGGGATCGGAGCAGGGCATCATGGCCACGCCCCACAGTCAGCGCTCCATTGCCGACGTGCGGCTGCAGCTTGCGCCGACCTTCGAGGCGTTTCCCTTCGAGCAGCTGATCGACGTTATCGAAAACGCAGTAAAGACGCCGGTTCAGACGGCCGTCAAGCGCCAGGACGAGCAGGAATTTGCGCGTCTCAACGGCCAGAACCTGATGTTCTGTGAAGACGCGGGTCGCCGGGTGCGCCGTGCGCTCGAAAGCGATGAGCGCATTCTCGATTACTGGGCTCGCTGCAGCCATTTCGAGAGCCTGCATCCGCACGACGCGGTATCCATCGTGACCAAGGGCGTCGAAGGCGGTTATCAGCCGATTGACAGCCATCGATAGCCTGCGCGGCCGCGCCTGATCGAATCATCATCGGCAGATCGACCGCCTCATCGGGCTCGAACCGCTCGATTGGGCGCGACACGCCGTTCCTTCAGGAGCCTCTCTCCGCATATTCGCCATCGCCCGGCACCCTGTTTGGGGTAAAGTTGTCTTTACGGAACCAGCGGTCCGCATGATTCGCGAGCGTTTTCGTATTGGCAGTCCTAATAAAAACAGAGGGAATAGGGGAATGATCAAGCTTTTGATCGTTGACGATCACCATTTGGTGAGAACCGGTTTGAGGGGCATCATCGAGGATGCAGGCGGGTTCGAGATCGTTGGAGAGGCGGGTACCGGGGAGCGGGCGATACAGCTCAATCGCGAAAAGGAACCGGACGTCATCCTGATGGATATCGGGTTGCCCGGGCTTTCCGGGTTCGAAACCAGCGAACGCATCATGAACGCCCGGCCGAACGTAAGAATCATTGCGCTGACGGCCCACACGAAACCGCCATTTCCGGCGCGTCTGCTGGACATGGGTGCTGCCGGCTACCTGACCAAGGCATGCGACGCCGACGAATTGGTCAGCGCGATCCGCAGGGTCTACGACGGCGAGCGTTACGTCGGTTCGGAAATCGCGCAGCAGCTCGCGATGTCGTTGTTGCCCGGCACGCCCCAGTCTCCGTTCCAGGAGCTGACGCCGCGTGAACTGGAGGTGGCCATGATGATGGCCAAGGGGATGAAATCCAGCGCGATCGCCGAGCGCATGAACGTCAGTCCGAAGACCATTTCAACGCATAAGTACCGGATTTTCGAAAAGGTCGGTGTCGATAGCGAAGTCGGGTTGCTGCGCGAAGCGATTCGCTACGACGTCCTAGAAGATCAGGACTGACCCGGGCAGCGAGAGCGCCA
>JAGXKW010000029.1:0-12326 GCA_018334995.1 Wenzhouxiangellaceae bacterium | reverse complement strand
TTGCAGTGGGCGGCTCGCCGGATTGCTCGCGCTTGTTGCCCGATTGGCCGCCGGAATCGCCCGACTGGCCGGAATCGCCCGACTGGCCGGAATCGCGTTGCTCGCCCGTCGAATACTTGTTGCGGCGCTTCTTGCCGCCACGCCGCCGGCGCTTCTTCTTGCTGCCTGAAGGTTTGCCTTCTCCGGTGTCTTCCGGCTTTCCGGCGTCGGGCTTGCCGCCACCTTTCTCACTTCCTTGTCGATCGCCGCGGGGGCCTTTCTTCGAGCTTTTTCGAGAGCCCTTCTTGGAACCCTTGTCTTCGGGCCGCTTTCCGCCGCCTTCCTTTTTAGTGTCGCCTTGATCGCTGCTCTTGCCCTTGTGCGGCCGGTTGGCGGCATGTTTGCTGCCGCTTCGCGCCGAGCCGGACTTGCGGGTGCGCTTCTTGCCGCCCCCGCCGGCCGGCTTCGGTTTGCCGCGCCTGGATCTTTCGCTGTCGGTGCTGTGGCTGCCGCCACCGAACAGCCCGGAGAGCCATTCCATGAATTTTGCCCAGCCACTTTTCTCGGCCCGGACAGGTGCCGGCTGCGACGGACGCATGGTGCTCACGGCAGGCTCTTCGCGCGCCGTCAAGCCGGCCTGGATGTCCTGTTCGCTGACCACCGGCTCGACTTCGTCGCTGTTGATCATCGCGTACGACGGTTCTTCCACCTCTTCGGAAGTGCGCAGGCGCTGGATTTCGTAACGCGGCGTTTCCATCAGGTGGTTGGCCACGATGGTGACTGGCGTGGTCGTGCGGCTTTCGATGCTGCTGATGACGTCGCGTTTTTCGTTGAGCAGGAAGTTGGCCACCGCCAGCGGCGCCTGGACGATCACCCGTCCGGTGTTTTCCTTCATGGACTCTTCTTCGGCCAGGCGGATCAGCGCCAGTGCCAGCGATTCGATCGAGCGGATCGAACCATAACCATCGCAGCGCGGGCAGGTGATGTGGCTGGATTCTCCCAGCGAGGGGCGCAACCGCTGGCGCGACAACTCGAGCAGGCCGAAGCGCGAGATCCGGCCGATCTGCACGCGCGCCTTGTCGGCCCGCATGGCTTCGCGCAGCTTGTTTTCCACGTCGCGCTGGGATTCGCGGCTGTTCATGTCGATGAAGTCGATCACGACCAGGCCGCCCAGGTCGCGCAAACGCAGCTGGCGCGCGATTTCCTCCGCGGCCTCCAGGTTGGTCTGCAGCGCGGTCTCCTCGATGTCGGCGCCCTTGGTCGCGCGCGAAGAGTTGATGTCGATCGAAAGCAGCGCCTCGGTATGGTCGATGACCACCGCGCCGCCGGAAGGCAGGCGGACTTCCCGGGCGAAGGCCGATTCGATCTTGGACTCGATCTGGAAGCGCGAGAACAGCGGTGTGGGGTCGTCGTAGCGCTTGAGTTTGCGCAGGTTGTGCGGCATGACCTGCTGGAGAAAATCGCGCGCGTCCTCGAAGACCTGCTCCGAGTCGATCAGGATTTCGCCGATGTCTTCGCGCATGTGATCGCGCAGCGCGCGAATGATCACGTTGCTTTCCTGGTAGATCAGGAAGGGTGCCTTGCGCGCGCCGGCCGCCGCCTGGATGGCTTCCCACAGCTGGACCAGGTAATTCAGATCCCACTGCAGATCTTCGGCTTCACGGCCCACCCCGGCGGTGCGCACGATCAGCCCCATGCCCTTCGGCGTTTCGAGCTCGCGCAGCGCGTCGAGAACGATCTTGCGGTCCTCGCCGGTGACCTGGCGCGACACGCCGCCGGCGCGCGGATTGTTCGGCATCAGCACCAGGTAGCGTCCGGCCAGGCTGATGAAGGTGGTCAGCGCCGCGCCCTTGGTGCCGCGCTCTTCCTTTTCGACCTGGATGATGACTTCCTGGCCGCTTTCGACCGCGTCCTTGATGTCGACGCGCTCCCCGGCGTCCAGCGCCTTGGCCGCCGATTCCGAGAAATATTCGCGGGAGATTTCCTTCAGCGGCAGAAAGCCGTGGCGTTCCGAGCCGAACTCGACGAAGCAGGCTTCGAGGCTGGGCTCGACGCGCGTGATGCGCCCCTTGTAGATATTCGATTTTTTCTGTTCCTGGGCGGGCACCTCGATGTCGAGGTCGACCAGGTTCTGGCCATCGGCGATGGCGACACGCAACTCTTCGGGTTGAGTTGCGTTGATCAGCATTCGTTTCATTGTCTTTTAAATTCCTGAACAAATCGCCCCCGGCCGGCATCGCCGGTCAGGTCTCGACGCCGCACTTCGGCAGGCCGAACTCCCCGGACTTTCTGTGTTTCGTGATTGTCGCCGGGGGCGTCTTGGTTGTCTGTTGTCGCGCGAGGCTTTGTGTATCCAAAGCGTCGCCGACGCGATTATTGGGTCCGAATCGGCTCGCGGCCTTCGATATCGGATTTCGGCAGGATTCGCCGCTTCGTCATGCGCGTGGCAAAGCGGATGAAGCCGGCTTTGCGGTGCGACTGTACGCAGTCAGGCGCCGGAAAACCGATGCCGGGCCCGGCTCGGGTCCGGCGAACGGCGCCTGCCGAAGGCGTGCACGCGGCGTCATTCGACCATCCTGTCGGATCCACACGCGCGATGTGCAAACACGCTGCCGTTCAGCGGTACAAGTATACTGGAAAAAGGTGTTTTTCATCAATTTTCTGCCAGCGTTGCAGCATGGGCCGCCGTATCGCCGGCAAACCGTCACTCCTCTCCGAAGCAGGTCATCCGACATGAGCGAAAGTCACGGTTCGGTACGCGAGGTGGTCGTTGACCCCGACCATGGAGGGCAGCGGCTGGACAATTTCCTGTCGCGTGAGCTGGGCCAGGTTCCGCGCAGCCTGGTCTACCGGCTGATTCGCACCGGCCAGGTCCGCATCAACGGCGGTCGCGTCAAGCCCATGCGCAAGCTTCGTGCGGGCGATCGGGTCCGGATTCCCCCGGTGCGCGCTTCGGGACCCCGCCGGGCCGAAGTGCCCGAAGACCGGGTTGCCGAGATACGCCAGCGCATCCTGCATCGCCAGAAGGAGTTCCTCTTGGTCGACAAACCCTCCGGGCTGGCTTCGCAGGCCGGCACCGGCCTGGCCTGGGGTCTGAACGACGTGATGCAGAGAATCGACGCGCGTGCAACGCCGGTTCACCGGCTGGACCGCGAGACCAGCGGCCTGATGCTGTTCGCGCTGGGCGCCGCCAGCGCCCGCGAACTGCAGCGGCTGTTCCGGCGCGGCGAGATCGAAAAGCGCTACCTGGCGCTGCTCGACGGGCACCTCGACCAGCCGCGGGTGGACGTCGACCTGCCGTTGAAGAAGATCCGCGACGGCAGCGGCCAGCACCGTGTGATCACGGCCGAAGACGGCCAGCCGGCGCGCTCGAGCTTCCGGCGCCTGGAGCGCCTGGCGCGACACGATTTCGTCGACGTGCGCATCGCGACCGGGCGAACCCACCAGATCCGCGTGCACGCCCAGTCGCTGGGCGCGCCCGTGGCCGGCGATCGACGATACAATTCGAACCCGTCGCCGGCGGGTCTGGAGCGTCTGTTCCTGCACGCCGGCTATCTGCGCCTGGCGTGGCCCGAGGACCAGGTATTCTCGTCGCCGTTGCCGGAAGAACTGAACCTTGTCCTGGAGCGCCTGCGTTGATTCGACACCCTGCAAAGCGCGCATCGGGTGGCCCCGCGAATGGAGAAACCGCTTGATCTTCCAGCCGCTTTCGATCGCCATTGGCCTGCGTTATCTGCGGGCCAAGCGCCGCAATCATTTCATTTCGTTCATTTCGCTGATTTCGATGGCCGGCATTGCCGTGGGCGTGGCCATCCTGATCACGGTGATCTCGGTGATGAACGGCTTCGAGAAGGAACTGCGCGAACGCATTCTCGGCATGGTTTCGCACGCCACCGTTTCGACCTGGGACCGGCCTTTCGAAGACTGGCCGGACCTCATCGAGAACGCGCGTCGAAACCCGGAAGTCATCGGCGCCGCACCCTTCGTGGAGCAGCAGACCCTGCTCAAGGGCCGCGATGTGTCCGGTGCGCTGGTGCGCGGCATCGACCCGGCACTGGAGCCGTCGGTCTCCGATCTCGACCAGCAGATGATCAGCGGCAGCCTGGACGCGCTGGACGACGACCGCTGGCAGGTGGTGCTGGGCCTCGGGCTGGCCTCGAGCCTCGGGGTGGGACCGGGCGATCCGGTGACCATATTCGCCCCGGAAATCCGGGCGACCGCCGCCGGCGTGATGCCCCAGGTCAGGCGGTTCACGGTCGCCGGCATCTTCGAGGCCGGGGTGCACGAATTCGACAGCTCGCTGGCCGTGGTGCACTGGAAGGATGCCCAGGCGCTGTTTCGCACCGGTCAGAGCGTGACCGGAGTACGGCTGGAATTCACCGACCTTTTCCGGGCCCGTTCGATCGCGCTCGAACTGGCCGATGAATTGCCGGGCTTTTACCGCGTGCGCGACTGGACCCAGCAGAATGCCAACTGGTTTCGCGCCGTGCAGATGGAAAAGACCATGATGTTCATCATCCTTTCGCTGATCATCGTGGTCGCGGCGTTCAACATCATCTCGACGCTGGTCATGCTGGTTACCGACAAGCAGGCCGATATCGCGATTCTCAAGACAATGGGCCTGAGTCCGGGCAAGGTAATGCAGATATTCGTGGTCCAGGGCATGTCCATCGGGGTGATCGGCACGTTGCTGGGCACGATCGGCGGCGTCGCGCTGGCGCTGAACGTCGAAAGCATCGTAGCCGGCGTCGAGCAGCTGCTCAATACCGAGTTCCTGTCGGCCGACATCTATTACATCTCCGATCTGCCGTCCGATCTTCAATGGGGAGATGTGGTCCGCTTTTCCGGCCTGGCGCTGGTGCTGTCGCTGCTGTCGACCCTGTATCCGGCCTGGCGCGCGGGCCGCACCCGTCCGGCGGAGGCGCTGCGCTATGAATGATTCCGTCGTAAGCTGTTCCGGGGTGACCCGTAGATTTCACCAGGGCCGCACGGCGCTGGACGTGCTGCAGGGCGTGAACCTGACGATCGGCCGCGGCGAGCAGGTCGCCATCGTCGGCGCATCGGGCGTCGGCAAGAGCACGCTGCTGCAGATCCTGGGTGGGCTGGACGATCCCACCGAAGGCAGCGTCACGGTGGCCGGACACGACATGCTGCGCGCCTCGGAGCTCGAGCGCGGACGGATTCGCAACCGCCACCTCGGGTTCATCTACCAGTTCCACCATCTGTTGCCCGAATTCAGCGCGCTCGAGAATGTGGCGCTGCCGCTGATGATCGGCGGGCAATCGGCTGCCGCCGCCCGACGCTCGGCTGCAGAGCTGCTGCAGCGCGTCGGGCTGGGCGAACGCCTGGATCACAAGCCTGGCGAGTTGTCCGGCGGCGAGCGGCAGCGCGCGGCCGTGGCGCGGGCTTTGATCCACCAGCCGGACTGCGTGCTGGCCGACGAACCCACCGGCAACCTGGACGAGGCGACGGCGACGTCGGTATACGAACTGATGCTGGGCCTCAACCAGGAATTCGGAATCAGTTTCGTCGTGGTCACGCACGACACCGGCCTGGCCGGTCGCATGGACCGGCGGTTTGAAATGACCCACGGCATGCTGCGCGCGATCGACTGATGCCGGCAACCGCGCCCGCGCCGCGTGGTGGCCTGTTCCTGTTGTCGTTCTGCTGCGGCGCGATTGGTGCGGCCGCGTTTCCGGCTCTCGTGTCGTTGCCCGGCGTCGCGCTGGTGCTGGCAGCCGGGGTGGGACTGGCCTGGTCACCGTCGACCCGCATCTGGGCGGCACTGCCGGCCGGCGTGCTCTGGTTTTCGATGCATGCACTCTGGTTTCAGCACCAGGCCTGGCCGGCCGAGCGGGCCGGCGAAACCCTGGAGATCACGGGCCGGGTGATCGGCCTGCCCGAGCAGCGCGATGGCCGGGCGCGCATCACGTTCCGTCCCGATGCCGATATGCGCCGCGACGGCGTTCCGGCGCACCTGCTGCTGAGCTGGTACCGACCGCTGGAATGGTTCCGACCGGGCGAACGGTGGCAATTGACCGTCACGCTGGAACCGCCACACGGCCGGGTCAATCCCGGCCTGTTCGACTATCACCGCTACCTGGTTGCCCGCGGCATCGGCGGACTGGGCCGGATCGAGAGCGCGCGACGGGAGGTGGACGTCGGCTGGCGCGGTGCGCCCGATCGGTTTCGGCAGCATTTCGCCGATTGGCTGCAGGCCGAAACCGTCGACCTGGACGTCGCGGCGCTGCACCGCGCGTTGACCGTAGCCGACCGAACGGCCATGTCGCCGGAACTCGCCGATCGGCTGCGGCGCACCGGCACTGCCCACCTGTTGTCGATTTCCGGTCTGCACGTGGGCATGGTCGCCGGCATTGCCGGTCTGCTGGCCGGCGTGCTGGCCACGCCGCTGGTGCGATTGCGGGGCTGGCCGGACCGCAAGCGCGCGACGCTGCTGGCCGGCCTGGCCGCGGCTTTCTGTTATGCCCTGCTGGCCGGATTCAGTCTGCCCACGGTGCGCGCGCTGGTGATGCTGCTGGCCGGTTTCGGCGCCATGTTCTGGCGGCGCGCCATCGGACCGGGCCGGGCATTGTTGACCGCGCTGGCCGCGGTGCTGCTGGTCGATCCGATGGCGCCCCTGGCGATCGGTTTCTGGCTTTCGTTCGGTGCCGTGGCGGTATTGATCTGGGTGTTTTCAGGCCGCGCACGCGGCCAGGGCTGGGTGCGCGGCCTGCTGCAAGCCCAGGTGGTGATCGCCATCGGCATGCTGCCGCTCAACATCGGCATCTTCGGTCAGTGGGCGCCGGCCGCGCTGGTGGCCAATCTCGTGGCGATCCCGCTGGTCGGCTTCTGGGTGCTGCCGAGCCTGTTGCTCGCGCTGGGATTGTTTGCCCTCGGCCTGCCCGGTGCCGAGGCGATGGTGGCCGTCTCGGAACAGGGGCTCCTGATCTTTCTGGCGCTGCTGGATGCGCTGCGCGTTGTCGAGCCGTGGCTGGCGACGTTGAGCACGCCGGCGCTGGCCGTCCCGAGTCTGGCAGCCATCGTGCTTGCCGGGATCGGTGTGCTTTGGCTGCTGGCGCCGCGCGGCTGGCCGATGCGCCCGCTCGGCGCGATCCTGCTTTTGCCGCTGCTCTGGCCGGTCGTGCGCGCGCCTGCCCAGGGCGGGTTCGAGCTGCTGGTGCCCGACCTGGGCGACGGCCACGCGGTCATCGTGCGCACGCGAAGCGAGGTATTGCTCTACGGCACGGGGCCGGGCGACGGGGATGCGCGCAGCCTGGTGCCGGGTACGCTGGCGCCGCTGGTGCGCCAGGGAGGCAGGTCCGACGTCGACCGGATCGTCGTACCGTACGCGCACCGCGACTATGCGGGCGGACTTGCCGAAGCGCGGCGCCAGTGGCCGGACGCCGCGATTCTTTCCCCGAACGGCAGCGACGACGGGCGCTGCGCCGCCGGGCAGGCCTGGTCGGTCGACGGCGTCGACTTCCGCTTCCTCCATCCCTCCGAGGCGCTCCCGGACCTGGGCGGCCGTTCGAGCTGCGTGCTGGAGGTCCGATCGCCGGCCGGCAGCGTATTGCTGACCGGCGGCATCGACGGGCCGGCCGCGCGTCGCCTGGTACTGGAAGACCGGCTGCGTCCGGTCGATGTGCTGATGCTGCCGCGTTCGGGACATCGGGACGGCCTGGATGAAACGTGGCTGGCGCGCCTTGGGCCCGGCATCGGCATTGCGACCGCGAGCGCCTTCAACGTCAGGGGATTGCCGCACGACGATACCCGCGCGCGCCTGGCCGAATTTGGCGGCGGCCTTTTGAGCACCGGCGATTGCGGTGCACTCAGGGTTCGTTTTGCGCTTGACCGGCCGCTGCACATCGCGGCGGAGCGGGTCTCCTCGCCCAGGTTCTGGCGCCGGGACGACAGTTGTCCGGAGGGTCTCGCAGAGTAATTGCCGGGGCGCTCCGGGTGCGAATCGCATCGCGGGATACATCGGCGCCGTCTCCGTTATCATGCATGCACTCGATTCCCGGAAGATGCAGGTTTATGCTTGAAATCGTATTGGCCGGCGGCTGGTTGATGGCGCCCATCGTGCTTTGTTCGGTGCTCGCGGCAACGATCATCTTCAATCGGGCCTGGATGCTCCGGCGTCGACGCGTCATGCCGTCCGGAATCGCCGAGAAGGTTTCGGCCTGGGCGCGTCAGCGCGAACTCGATCGCAAGCACCTCGAGGAACTGCGGCGCAGCTCGCCGCTGGGGCGCGTGCTGGCTGCGGCGCTGGACAATCGCGATCGCGCGCGCGAAGTCGTCAAGGAAGCCGTGGAGGACACCGGGCGACAAGTGGTGCACGACCTCGAGAGCTTCCTCAATACGCTCGGAACAATCGCCGGCATCACGCCGCTGCTGGGACTGCTCGGGACCGTGATCGGCATGATCAAGGTCTTCAGCGCGATCATGGAAGCCGGCGTCGGCGATCCGGCGCCGCTGGCGGGTGGCATCTCCGAGGCGTTGATCACGACCGCAGCCGGGCTGACCGTGGCCATCCCGACGTATTTTTTCTACCGCTATTTTCGCGGCAAGGTGCGTGCCTACGTTGTCGGCATGGAGCAGCAGGCGCTCGAACTGATCAACACCATCGAGCACGGCAATCGCCAGCTCCGGCGCTCGGAACTCGGGTGGGGTTAGTACACTAAAAAGATGCGCCTGCAGACCGAACAGGACGAAGAACCGGAAATCAACCTGACGTCGCTGATCGACGTGGTGTTTCTGCTGCTGATCTTCTTCATGGTCTCGGCGACCTTCGAGCGCCAGGCGTTGCTGCGGGTCGAGCTGCCCGAGGCCTCGACTGCCGAGCGCGAATCATTGCCCGAACGCGTCGAACTCGTGATTACCGAGACGGGCGATTACTTCGTCGGCGACAACATGCTGGCCGACCAGCGGCGCGCTACGCTGCGCCTGGCGCTGTCGCAGGCCTTCGCCGAACGCCCGGATGCGCTGCTGGTGATTCGGGCCGATACGCTGGCCGACCACGGACTTGTGGTGCGGGCGATGGACGCGGCCTCGGCCGAGGGCATTTCCAGGCTTACCATCGCAACCGTCGAAGAGGACGGGGCAGGCCAGTGACGGGCGCGCGTCCGGCCGCCACTTCGGTCTATCGGCGGTTGCTCGGCTTTGTCCAGGGCCGCCGCGGCATCTTTTCGCTGGCGCTGCTGGCCGTGGCCATGGACGCTGCCGGCCAGGCCTTGTTCATCTATCTGCTGCGGCCGCTGATCGACGACACGCTGGTGACGTCGACGCCGAGTTTCGACCTGACCCTGCCGGCCCTGGTGCTGGGCGCGGTAATCCTGCGCGTGATCGGGAATTACGGCGGCATGTACGGCATGGAGTGGATCGGCCGGGCCGTGATCGCGGACCTCAGGCGCGCGCTGTTCGGACGTTATCTCGCCCTGCCGTTCGCCGAATTCGACCGTCAAGGCAGCGGTTCGATGATTTCGCGGGTCACCTACAATACCGAGCAGGTCGCGCAGGCGACGACCACGGCCCTGATCGGAATCGTGCGCGATTCGCTGATTGTGCTCGGCCTGCTGATCGTGATGCTGCTGCAGTCCTGGCGTCTGACCATGACCATGCTGCTGTTGCTGCCGGTGGTGGCGTTCGTGGTGTTCGTCGTCAGCCGCAGGTTTCGCCGCATCTCCACGCATATCCAGGATTCGATGGGTTCGGTCACGCAAATGACCGAACAGGCGGTGCATGCCCAGGAAGTCATCCGGATCTTCGACGGCCAGAGCCGAGAGGCGGCCGCGTTCGACCAGGCCAACGATGCCAACCGCAAGCTGCACCTCACCCTCCGCGCGACCCAGTTGATGTCGTCGTCGCTGATTCAGATCGCCGCCGGTCTGGCGGTGGTGGCGCTGCTGGTCGTTGCCGGCAGCCAGTTCATGCGCGCCGAGGTCTCGGCCGGCATCTTCATGTCGGTCCTGGGTGCAATGGTCGCCACCATCCCGCCGCTCAAGCGCCTGACCAACGTGCACGTGCTGATCCAGAAGGGCGTAGCCGCCGCCGAGAGCATTTTCGACATCCTCGACCGGCCGGCCGAACCGGACGAAGGAGACTACGATCCCGAAACCATCGAAGGCAGAATCCGCTTCGATCATGTCTGTTTTGGCTATCCCGGCACTTCCCAGCCTACGCTGACCGACCTGGACCTCGAACTGGAGCCGGGAACGGTCACCGCGCTGGTCGGTCGTTCGGGCTCGGGCAAGACCACGCTGGTGCGGTTGTTGCCGCGCTTCTATTATCCGACCACGGGCCGCATCGAAATCGACGGCATCGACCTGCAGCGGTATCGATTGCAGCCGCTGCGGCGTGCCATTGCGATGGTCGGCCAGCAGGTCGTGCTGTTCGACGGCACGATCGAAGACAACATCCGCTACGGCATGCTCGCCGACTGCACGCGCGAACAGGTTGCCCAGGCGGCGCGCGACGCCTGGGCAATGGAGTTCATCGACCGGCTGCCCGATGGCCTGGACACGGTCATCGGCAGCGCCGGCATCCAGCTTTCCGGCGGCCAGCGCCAGCGCATCGCGATCGCGCGGGCGCTGCTGAAGAACGCGCCCATCCTGATCCTCGACGAGGCGACCTCGGCGCTGGACGCCGAGTCCGAAAAGCTGGTTCAGCGCGGCCTGGCACGACTGATGACCGACCGCACCACGCTGGTCATCGCGCATCGCCTGACCACCGTGGAGCGCGCCGACAAGGTGGTGGTGCTCGACGCCGGGCGCATCGTCGAGCGCGGCACGCACCACGAATTGCTTGACCGGACCGGCAGCCTGTATCAGCACCTCTACCGGGCCCAGTTTCGCGACCCGGGCGAGCCTGCGCAGTAGCGCCGTGCGCAGCCGCATCGCCCGCAGCCTGAATCAGCTCTGGTACTCGGACCAGGCGCCGCCGGCGCCGCTGCGCATGGCCGCTGCGGTTTACCAACGCGCGGTCCGGGACAGGCTGCAGCGTCCCGCGGCGCGCCCGCCGGTACCGGTGATCGTGGTCGGCAACCTGGTCGCCGGCGGCAGCGGCAAGACCCCGGTGGTCGCCACGCTGGCCGAGGCCCTGGCCGACGCCGGCTTCGCCGTATCCATCATCAGCCGCGGCTACGGCGGCATCAATCGCACTGCGCCGCTGCGGGTCCAGCCGGATTCGAGCAGCGTGCAGGTCGGCGACGAGGCGCTTGAGCTGTTCCGGCGCACCGGCCGGCCGGTCTGGGTGTGCCGCCGGCGCGCGGCCGCGCTCGAAGCGGCGGTGAATGACGGCGCCGAGGTGGTGGTGTCCGACGACGGTCTGCAGCACGTCAATCTTGCGCGCAGCTTCGAAATCTGCGTGATCGACGGCCGGCGGGGCTTCGGCAACCGCTACTGCCTGCCTGCCGGTCCGCTGCGCCAACCCCTGGCGCGGCTGGCAAGCGTCGACCTGGTGCTGGTCAAAGGTTCCGGCGACGAAGCGCGGTGCGAATCCGAAGGCACGCGTTTCCGCCTCGAAAGCGGTGAACTGCGCGCGTTGCAGGTCGGCAGTCCGCCACCCGAGCCCCCGGGCGAAATCGATGCGCTGGCCGGCATTGCCGACCCCGAACCGTTCTTCGAGACGCTGGCGGCCCGCGGTTATCGGCTTCGGCGACACGCGCTGGCCGATCATCAGCCGATCACGCCGGCGATGATCGAAGCGCTGGCCGGGCCGGTGGTGATGACCGAGAAGGACAGCATGCGGCTGCCGCCGCTCGAGCGAAGCGATCTGTTCGTGCTGCCGGTACGCGCGCGACTGCCGGCGTCCGTCACGCACCGAGTGATCGGGCATGTGCGAGAATTTCGGGCATGAACCGGTTTCATGTCCTCATTCCGGCACGCCTGACCTCGACCCGTCTGCCGCAGAAAGCGCTGGCCGACCTGGCCGGGAAGCCGCTGATCGTTCGGGTGTGGGAGCGCGCGTGCGCGGCCGGTGCCGAAAGCGTGCACGTGGCCACCGACAGCGACCGCATCGCCGATGTGGTGCACGCCGCCGGCGGCCGCGTGGTGATGACCGCATCCGGGCACGATTCCGGAACTTCCAGGCTGTCGCAGGCCGCCGGCAAGCTTGGGCTGGACGAAGACGAAATCGTACTGAACGTACAGGGCGACGAACCCGCGGTGCCGGTCGCCTGTCTAAGGCAACTGGCCGGGCTGCTCGCCGCCCGTCGCGCGGCGCACATGGCGACGCTATGGTCCGATCTGGCCGACGAGGCGCAATGGCTGGACCCCAACGTGGTCAAGCTGGTCACGCGGGCCGACGGCACGGCACTGTACTTCAGCCGAGCGCCGATTCCGTCTCTTCCC
>JAGXKW010000090.1 GCA_018334995.1 Wenzhouxiangellaceae bacterium | reverse complement strand
GCGACGAAGAACATGTGCAGCCACATGAACAGCGCCAGGAACACGCCACTTGCGCTTTGCAGTACGTCCAGTCTTGCCGGAAGGCGGCTCGCCGACATCAGCCCTCGATCCTGAATCGCTTGACGCGGTAGAAACCATCGAAGATCAGCGCACGATCGCTCAGCGTCGCCCGCTTGCCCACGGCCTGCGCACAGTCATCCACCAGCTGCGCGAGATTGTCGCGCCACAGCGTATCCAGATGCGGCTCGATCTGCATGACCAGCCAGCGTAGCGGCGGAAAGCGATGCAGCGGGTGCCGTTCGCCGAGCGCGCCGTACTCGGTGATCACCAGTTGACCGCCCGGCTTGAGCACCCGGATGGCGTGTTCGAGGGCGCGGCGGCGCGCGGCACCGGGCATTTCGTTAAGCAGCAGGAACATCAGTCCGGAATCGAACTGGTCGTCGCCGAATTCCAGCGCTTCGGCGTCCATCAAGTGCAGATCGGCCTTCTCGCGCAGCCCGGCTTCGCGCAGCTTGGCGTCGGCCAGGTCGAGCTGGATGGGAGCGACGTCCAGGACCGTCAGCGGATTGTCGCCCAACTGTCGTGCAAGCCTGGGTACGAGGTCGCCATAGGCCGAAGCGATCAAAAGGGTCGAGCCGGTCGAGACGTTCGGTCCGAAATGCGCCAGCGTGGCTTCGACCATCTTGCGATACTGGCCGAACACGATGCAGTTGATGACCGGCATGTGGTCAAAAAACCAGACGCCGGGACGCCACAGGTATGCCCAACGATAATGCCCGGAAATGTAGTCCGGAATGGCGATGCCGGAGGCGGCGATTCCCGCTGATTGGACGACATCGGCGGGTTGCTGCCGTTCGCGCTTGAGCATCGCTTTCATCGACTCCTCCTTCCGTGAGCATCGGCGCCCTGGAACAAAGCGAACCTGTGTATGAATGCGCGTCCGATCGCCCGCATTCCGGTGCGCGGGTCAGCGCTGGCGGAATGGTACTGACCCTCGCGGATCTTCACGCCTGACTGTTGATTTGAACTTCGACCATCGAGGTCCGTAAACCTCACTGCGGTCGTCATCCTTCCGAGGTCGTGATCGCGGGTGACGCGGTTCCAGGTTGTTGAACGAAGATTCTACCCGCCCGTGCGGGGCACGGGCTGGTATCCAACGGTTCGCAAACGGGATATGGGCGGCGAGGCGGAGCCTGCCGGCTATTCCCAGGCCCCGGCATAGAAGTGCGCAAGCGCCTTCATCTGATCGGCATCCAGTTTTTGCATTTCCTCGGCCATGCTTTCCGGCTGCCAGCGTTCTCCGGCCTTGTAGTATTCGAACTGGTCGACCAGGTACGGGATCGGCTGGCCGGCCAGAATGCCTGCATCGTCGAAAGGTTCGGCGCCCGAAGCGGTATGGCAGCGATCGCAGCTTGCGTTGTGGATCGATTCGCCCTGTGCGGCCAGGCTCTCGTCGACTTCCTGTTCGAAAGGTTGATAGGAGAGTTCGCCGAAGTACTCGGCAATCGCCATCCTGTCGTCTTCCGACAGCTGGCTGATCAACGCGCAATGGTTCTCTGCGTCTTCGTCGGCAAAACCCTCGGCTACGCAGGGCCGCTCGCTTTCGGCGAAGATGGCCAGCTGGTTTTCCAGGAAAAAACCGCCAACCCCGGCAATCGTCGGGATCTCAGCGCTGTCGGTGATACCGTTGTCGTTGTGACAACCGGTACAGGTTTCGGCTGCAGCCGGCGCCTGTGCGCCAGCTGCATTGAATCCCGCGACCAGCAAGACGCCCAGGGCAAATTTTCCAGCATGTTTTCTGATTGTGTTCATGGTCTCTCTCCCGCAGTGGTTTTAATAATGTCGTCGGTTGCGATACCGACCCCTATCTTAAGCAATTTTCGACTGGTTAATCAAACGCCGGCTGTACTGCCGAATCAACGATGATTCAGTTTCGCGTCTCATTCGTATTCGATTGCAGGGCGAGCTCTGCGGAGACCCGGCATCTGGGTTTGTCGACCACCGGTGAGGCTTGCCCGACCTCGGCCAGAATACGGCCCGATCAGGGTTGCAGCTTGTCTAGCGGGAAAAGGCTGACTTGTCTGGCGGGAAATGGAAAGACTGGTGTGCCTTAATGGCAGCGAAAAAGAGGCTCAGCCAACGCCTGCCCGCGCGGGGCGCGGGCGACACAAAAGAAAAAGCCGATTCGAGCAAATGCGCTCGGCGGGCTATTGCCCTGCTTCGGCGTAGAAATTCGCAAGCGCCTTCATTTCTTCTTCGCTGAGCTGCATCACCTCAGCCATGCTCTCGGGCTGCCAGCGTTCGCCAGCCTTGTAGGTTTCGAACTGCTGGATCAGGTACGGCATCGGTTGGCCGGCCAGGATGCCCGCGTCGTCGAAAGGCTCGGCGCCGGCGTCGGTGTGGCAGCGAGCGCAATTTTCTTCGTGGATGGCTTCGCCCTGCTCGGCAAGGCCCGCATCCGCTTCCTGGTCGAACGATTCGTAAGGCAGTTCGCCGAAATATTCGGCAATGGCAAGTTTGTCGTCTTCCGACATCTTGCTGAAGATTGCGCAATGGTCTTCGGCTTCATGGTCGGCGAAACCTTCCGCGCCGCATGGCCGGGCGCCTTCGGAGTAAATGGCGATCTGATTTTCAAGGAAGAAGCTCCCGACGCCGGCAATGGTCGGGACTTCTGGGTTGTCGCTCACGCCATCTTCGTTGTGACAGCCCGTGCAGCTTTCGACGGCTGCCGGCGCCTGCGCGACTGCAATGTTGAACCCGGCCACCAGCAATGCGCCGAGGGCAAATTTTCCAGCATGTTTCCTGATTGTGCTCATGGTTTCTCCAAGAATTACAGTAGCAATCTTCATCGGTTGGTGCATCCAAGAACTAAGTTGAACAATATTTACCGAGGCGGGAAGATTTCCTGCCTCGGGATCGGCCGATGCGCGTCCGGCTTGCGCCTTCTTCGCGTGGTCACTGGAACCTGTAGCGCAGCATCGCACTGATCACGTGCGCCGTTCCGTCCGGCGTCAGCTCTCCCAGGCTCAAGAGCGTCGGGACCGTATCCGGCTGAACATTGTCGCGAAAGAAATCGTCTTCAGTCAACTTCCCGACCAGGTAGTTGAAGCGAATGCCCAGGTTCTCGCGGAGCTGGCGTTCCAGGGAGGCTTCGAGCGTGAAACGCTGCGTCTTGAGCCGCGGGAATTCGGGCATGTCCACACCGCGCTTGACGATTTCGATATCGCCGTCAGCGGACGCATAGCTCAGGTCCAGCGAGGCGTTGACCCACTTGCCCGGGAGTTGGTCGAACCTGAAGCCGAAGCCCACCGTTCGAAATTCGTCGTCCTGCGACCCCTGCCAGCGCGCGCCGTCGATGTTGTCAGCGCCGAAGATGTCGGCTTCCAGCCGCTCGAACGAAACGAACGCATGCGCCGATACGTACTGTGAGAAATTGGCCGAAAGATCAAGCCCGTAACTTTCCGAGCGCGCGTCGCTCAAACCGATGTCCACGTCCTTGTAGTCTTCGTCGGCGATCTCGACGAACAGGCCGGCGAACACGTTTTCCAGCAATGCATAGTCGGCCGCGATGCGATAGGCGTCACGTTCCTTCTCGGCAAAATGAAATCGGCGCAGATCGGGATTGACGCCGGGACCGAGCAGCGCCGGATCGAGGTCGTTGTCCCGGTCTTCGTACCTGTATTCGGCGCGCAAGCTCAGGCGGTCGAACGGATTGCTGCGAGCCTGGAAGGTATAGCTGTCGGTCGTGGTTTGCTCCACCTCTTGCAATGTTCGATCCATCTCCTCGCTCTCCGCCGAGGCCGACAGGTCGAGGAAAGAGAACAGTCGATAGTCCAGGGTGGCCTCCGCGGAAAGTCGATCATAGCTGTAAGGTTCGTTCACCACCTCGCCAGTCACGAAGGTATCGGTGATGACCTGGGTGAACGGGTCGCGCGAGGACCCGTTGTCGCGCTCGTCGTAGCGGAACTGAATGCGGGCTCGCAGGTCCCGAGTCAGGTTGCTGGTCGCCCTGAAATTGAAGATTCTCGTATCGACCTCGCCGTCGAAGCTGGTTCTCGGCAGTCCGGGGTTTGCAAGATTGGGATTGACTGTCGGCTGCAGAAAGCTTTCATTCTGATCCATGCGGCCGATCGCGACCTGGCCGGCGAGCGTCAGGTATCTCGGCTGGGTCCAGGACCCGCTCAGCATGACCTGGTGGAACTGGTTGTCCGGCGGTTCGGCCAGCTGGCCGGCCTGGGCGCCGGAAATGCCGGTGAATGGATTTTCCCAGAATAATGCATCATTGTCGTTGTCGAAATGAGACAGGTTGTAGCTGGCCTCGAGCTGCCAGCGTTCCTTGACGTAGGCGATTCCCGCGTCCAGTTTCGTTGTCTCGTAATCCGTCGGCGCAGCGAGCTCGGCTGCGCGGAAAATGAAGCTTGCGCCCCGGATCGAGTTGCCGTCCCGGTTTGTACGTTCGAGATTGGCACGATAGCGCCACGGGCTCTTGCCGCCGAATTCGATGCCCAGCGTGAGAATGTCCCGGTCGCTACCGATATTTACGCTGCGCAGGTTCCGGTTCAACGCCGTCATTCCATCCGTGGTTCCGGCCAGGACCCAGTCGTCGGGCAGGGTCTGCGTGGAAGAACCCGCACCCACAAAGGGCGTGAGTGCATCGGTCGCTCTCAGGTGGTTGATTTCGTCCCATCCCAGGTAAAGCCGATAGCTGCCCTGCTTTCCACCTTCGACGAACAAGGTTCGGCTGTCCAGGCCGAGTCGTTCGCCGTAGATGTCCACATAATTCGCGTCCGATCCGCGATAGATCAGGTCGGCGTCGAGCTCCACGAAACCGCCCTGGTCTTCGAGGCCTCGGTAATTGCCGAATTCGAAAAAGTCGTCCGATATGTAGCCGCCGCCAAACAACACGCTGCCGGTCCAGCCCTCGACAAGCGGGCAGTTTCTGCACTGCCACCGGCTGAGATCAGGCTGCTCGGGCCACGGAATTTCCCCCGTCACTTCGGTTTCGGTTTCCGCCTCGTCGTCCTGGCCAATCGCCGGCATCGCGAGCATTGCGCTCAGCAGTCCTGAAAAGGCGAGCCTCATAGCAAGATGGCGCAACCACTGGCTTGAGTGCCTCGGTGCGTTTTGTGGAAGTTCATTCGTCTTCATGTCTGGAATCTCCGCGCAACGTTACCGACTCAGGAGGGATCCCGAGGGGTGGTTCGAGCCATGCACCTGCGAATGGCAGTTGGTGCAGCTTTGACCCAGGAGGAATGCGGACGGATTTCTGCCCGGCAGATCATCGGTGGAGCGTCCGATTCCGGCGTGGCCGACCCGGGAATGGCATTGCTGGCACAGCAGCGGCGACCGTCGGGTGAGCATGGCCGGATTGTTGGATCCGTGCGGACGATGACAAAGGGTGCAGTCCTCGGGCACCGGCGCGTGTTCCCAGAGGAACGGTCCACGCTTTTCTGCGTGACATTGGTAGCAGTTCTGGTTGACCGTCGGGCTGCTGAGCATCGCCTCGTTCGGCGCCCCGTGCGGTTCGTGGCAGCTTGCGCACGACATTTCACCGTGGCGTACCGGGTGGGCAAAGGCCCGGTGCACCTGGGCACGCTGCTGGGTGTGGCAAGCGAGACAGCCATCCGACTGGGTCGACGCGACCGTCATCGGGTCGCGACGAACATGCGATTCATGACAATCCGCGCAGCCCACGTCCTGGCGCTGGTGCGTCCCGCCTTCCCAGAACCCATGCTTCTGCTCGGTATGGCAGTCCTGACAAATCTGGTTTTCGCGTTCTTCCGACCACGGTGCGTTCGGGCCGAATGCCGGCATCGGGGGGCGTTCTTCGCCAAAGCCCACACGGCCCGCATGATCCCCCCCGGGACCGTGGCAGGCTTCGCACTGGTTGCCGCCGAAGGGCGTGCGTTCATCGGCCATCACGCCATGCGGTCCCTCGAAGATCGCATTGAGGTGGGCGCTTTCGTCATCGCCGTGACAACGCATGCATTCATCGGCGCCGCGGCGCGAATATTCGGGCATGTAGTCATCACCCTTGGCGCCTTCTTCCTCCTGGGCATTGGCAATGGGTTGAAATGCGAACAGCGTGGCGAATAACGCCAGCATCAACCCCGTTGCACCTGCCTTGTCAGAAAATGCTCGCAACGTTTGCAAAGCCTGTCTCCTGCATTCTTGTAGTTGCTGTTTTTGTAAGTGGTTACAGTTCTGAAAAAGTCTGGCCTGTCGACCGGGGGTCGACAGGCCAGTTTCCTGCACGCCGGCGAGGCCGGCTTTTTTTGGGCCTGGCGACCGGACTTCAGTTCAGTCCGTGCACCTCGCTGACCGGGACGAAACCGCCTTCGCTATGGCAGAACGAGCAGTTCTCAGCCGGCGCGGAATCGATGAAGGCCTGCGTGTCCGGATCGTTGAACGGATCCGGGTTCATCAGCCAGCCGTTGCCGAACGAAATCCCCGAATCGCTGCGAACGGACATGTGGTCCTTGGCGACATCGGAATTATGGCAGGACAGGCATGCAGCCGT
>JAGXKW010000089.1 GCA_018334995.1 Wenzhouxiangellaceae bacterium | reverse complement strand
GGCATCAGCGCCGCCCTGCTCACGCTAGGATTGGGCGTTTCGGCTGTCCAGGCGCAAACCGCCGACGAATCCGGCGATCAGCAGCAACTCGAGGAAACCGCGGCCGAAGCGCAGGAAGAGGCGGCCGAAACGGACGGATTCGACCAGAATGTCGAACGGATGGTCGTCACCGGATCGCGCATCGAAAGCGACAGCACGCTGAACTCGCAAAGCCCGGTCGTATCGCTCGGTGGCGAAGAAATCCGGTCCTCCGGCGAGATCGACGTGGCCGCGCTGTTGCGCGAAAGTCCCCAGTTGCAGGCTTCTCTGCCGGCATCGTTTTCGGCCTTCAACGGCACGCCGCTCGGCGCTTCGCTACTCAACCTGCGCAATCTGGGCAGCGTCCGAACGCTGGTGCTCGAGGACGGACGCCGGCACGTCGCCGGGATAGAAGGCACCTCTTCGGTCGACGTCAATACGATTTCCACGGCGCTACTGCGCAATGTCGAAGTGCTTACCGGCGGTGCCTCGTCGATTTACGGCGCCGATGCAGTTACCGGCGTCGTCAACTTCATCATGCGTGACGGTGCGAGCTTCGACGGAATGGAAATCCGCACCCAGGGCGGGATTACCGACGACGGCGACGCGGAGGAATTCTTCCTGTCGCTGGCCAACGGCTTCGACCTTGACGATGGCCGTGGCTCCATGGTCTTTGCCGCCGAATATCAGCAGACCGAACCCATTTTCGCCGGCGACCGTGATTTCGCCGGCGCCGGCCGTCGTTTCCTCGTGCCGAACGGTCCGGCGCTGGAAGCCGCATTCGGGATCGACCCCCGCTTCTCGAATGCATTCATACCGGATCTGCGCCTGCCGATCTCGAGCGACGGCGGGATCATCGCCATCGGCGACGGCGGCGCCAGCGCCTTCGTCGAAGCCATTATCAGCGGCGGGGTGCCGGGTTGCGACACGATCGGCGAGGCCGCGATTCCGACCTGTCAGATCTTCGATAACGGGACCCTGCGGAGATATAACCCCGGCGATGTTTTCGTCGATGGTTTCAACGCTTCGGGCGGTGACGGCGTACCCGCCGAACCCGACGACGAGATCCTCCTCCCCGACACCGAGCGATTCCTGTTCCAGGCCGCGTTCGACTACGAAGTGCACCCAAACGTGAATGTCTTTGCCGACGGCAAGTTCGTGCTCAGCGAGACGCGAGAGAGCAACCAGGTCAACGGGTTCAACGACGACATCCCGCTTGCGCTGGACAATCCCTTCATTCCGGACGCGTTGCGCGGCCAGATCGAAACGCTGCGAGCCGAAGGCCTCGATCCCGCAATCGTGGTGTCGCGCGACGTGCTCGACACGACAGCGCGTTCGAATCCGCTGGCCGAACGCAAGACGTTTCGCGGCGTGCTGGGCGTGGAAGGTGAAATTCCCGGCATGGATTTGAATTACGAAGTCGCGTTCGTTTATGGTCGTACCGACGCAGACATCACCAGTCGCGATCGCATCGAGGATCGTTACTTCGCGGCCATCGACGCGGTGATCGACCCGGAAACCGGCGAGATCGTCTGCCGTTCGGATATCGATTCCGGCGCCCTGGTGCCGCCATCCTCGCCGTTCCCCGGGCAGAACAGCAACTTTCAGATTTCGACGTTCGAGCCGGGTGACGGTCAGTGCGTACCGGTGAATATACTCGGGTTCGATACGATCAGCCAGGAAGCCGCGGATTTCATCTTCCAGCCGCAGACGTTCACCAACGATATCGATCAGCAGGTAGTTACCGCTACGCTTTCCGGTGACAGCGAGCAGTGGTTCAGCCTGCCAGCCGGGCCGATCGGCTTTGCCGGGGGTTTCGAATATCGCAAGGAGACAAGCGAGTTTCAGCCGGGCGGATTCAGTGCATCGGGCCTGACTTTCGGCACCATCGGCTCCAACGGAGGACCGACCAACCCGTCTTCCGGCGAGATCGAGGTATCAGAGTATTTTGCCGAGGCGCGCATTCCGGTTCTTTCGGGGCTTCCGCTCATAGAAGAGCTTGAATTCAACGGCGCGTATCGATTCTCGGACTACGAAACCTTCGGAAGTACCGACACCTGGTCGCTGGGCGGTCGCTGGACGATGGTGCCGTCGATGACGATCCGCGGGACGGTCTCGCGCTCGGTGCGAATCCCGAACATCGGCGAGGCCTTTTCGCCGACGTTCACCGCATTCCTTGGTGCAGACGCGGATCCGTGCAACCCACAGTTCATCGAAGGAGGCTCGGAGTTTCGCCGCGAAAACTGCATCGAGCTCGTCGGACCGGTCGGCGATGGCCCGGACGCGTTCAACTCGACGGATTTCGTTTCGGCCCGCATTCCGGGTCAGAGTGGCGGCAACCCGAACCTTGACCCGGAAGAGGCCGACACTTTCACCGTGGGCGGCGTGTATCGTCCCATGGGTGATTTCGGCGGGTTGCTGGATGGGCTCGTCGTCACGGTCGACTATTACAAGATCGAAATCGATGGTTTGATCGATACGCTGGGCGGCTTCGAGATCGCTGCAAATTGCGTTGATGCTCCAACACTCAACAACCAGTTCTGCGAAGCCATCGACCGTGATCCAGAGTTCGGTTTCATTACCGGCTTCCAGTCCGGATTCATCAACCTGGCGGCCGTGGAGACCAGCGGTATCGACTGGCGCGTGGATTACAGCATGGATGTACCGGACTTCCTCGGCGGCCCGGAATTCGGCGAACTGGGCTTTTCGTCGCTGGGCACCCGTTTCCTGACCAATGACGAAACCCGCGATGTGTCTGCGCCAAACGAAATTACCGACGTGCTCGGCGAGTTGAGCCGCCCGGAATGGATCGTCAACCTGAACGCGAACTGGACGCTGGACCGTTTTCGGATCGGCTGGAATGGCCGCTTCGAGTCCAGCCAGCGTGCCACCGGCATCACCAACAACGACATCAAGAATGATCCGGACTTCGCGAATATTCGCAACACCGGCTCTTCGATCGTTCACGATTTCACTGCTTCCTACTTCTTCACCGACAGGATCGAACTCTACGGCGGCATCAACAACGCTTTTGAAGAAGAGCCGTTCATCGGCGCACTGTCACGACCGGTAGGTCCGCGTGGCCGATTCTTCTTCGCGGGCCTGAATCTGACGCTCTGATTGACGCCATCGGTCGCGCTTGAGGAGCCCCCGGACTATTTGCTCCGGGGGCTCTGCAAAGCGGGTGGGGCAGTGATGCGCCGAGATGGCCCATGCCCGAGCTTCATGACGGGAATCGGGCGGTCCGCCGAGCGCATGGCTGCGCGGTAGCATGAATCCGTCATGGCCGAAGACATCTACCATTCCATTCCCCATCCGGGACTGTGGGCGGATCTGATCCTGATCGTCCACGCGCTCATCGTGTGTTTCGTGATCTCGGCCCAGGCGATGATCCTGGTCGGCGGGCGGAAGGGCTGGTCGTGGGTCAGAAACGCCTGGTTTCGCCTGGCCCACCTGGTCACCATCGTCATCGTGATGCTGCAGGCATGGCTGGGGCGGCTGTGCCCGCTGACCACCTGGGAGCATGGTCTGCGGCGGGCGGCGGGACAGCCGGTCTACGAACACACCTTCATCGAATACTGGGTTGCCCGATACCTGTATCTGGACCTGCCGTGGTGGATTTTCGTCGCCGGCTATACGCTGTTCGCCGCGCTGGTCGTCTGGACATGGTGGCGATTGCCGCCTCGGTGTCCCTGGAAAGCCTGACGGCAGCGTGCGCGGCCGAACCCGGTCGCGTACCCGGTTCGGCAGGTCCGCCCGTCAGTTTTCGACCTCCAGCATGTATCGGGCAACGGCCATCCTGGTCTCCGCATCCAGGTAATCCTGGGGCGGCATTTCGGGATAGTCATCGCGTTTCTTGACCGGGTTCGCAATGTAATCGGCCAGGCCTTCCGGGTCTTCCATGTACAGCGCCTGGATGATTTGTACCGGTGGCCCGATCATGCGCCCGGTATATGTATGACAGCCGGTACAGATGCTCAGATAGGCCACCTTGCCCTTTTCGCTGGCGGGAATTTCCCTGGGCGGGACGGGTTCGTCGAGCAGATAGGTGTCGATGTCGCGAGTATGGGTAAAGTCACATTCCTGCCATTCGTCCACGCCGACGGTGACGTAGCGGTGGCGGTTGATGATGCAGCTGTCGCGGCTGATTCCGACGCGGACGATATCGGGCTCGCCCTGCTTGAGCTCGGTGAGCATCAGCGCCTTGAGATCCTGGATCGTGTCATAGCCGTTATTGGCCATTAGATTATCGAGAAGCATGATCCTGTCCGGCTTGGAGTCCGCTTCTGGATCGATCGTGACGTTGGGCGCGTTTTCATGGTCGGTGATGATGATACCGGCCGTTTTATTCCCTGTGATGATATTGCGCTCGACGATGACCTCGTCGGCAGCCATGATGAGAATTCCGGTCCCGGCCGGAATGCCGGCTACCGTGGAGCCGGGAGCACCAAAGTTCGGCGTGTTGTTGTCGACGACGAAATTATTGCGAACGATGACGTCATAGGTCGTCTTTATGGGAAGTCCCGGCGTTACAAAGGCCAATATGCCGCCGGTATTGTTGTGGACGAAATTGTTTTCAACGATCGCGTGCCGGCTGTTTTCGATCTCGATTCCGGCGACGGAGTCGAATACATTGTTGTGCGCGACATGAATGTTATCACTCATGCCGACGTAGATCGCGGCATCCGCGATTCCGGAGATGACGTTGTGCTCGACTATACCGTTCTTGCCAAGCTGGGGAAATACGCCGTAAACGCCGGTATCGACGATGATGTTGTTTCGTATCTCGAAATTGTTTCCGGCCTGGCCCATGATCGCGTTGCCCTTGTATCGAACGATCTTGAGGTTCTCCACCACGACGTTGTTGCCCGAATAGAGGATCGCGTCGTTCAGTTCGTCGCGGCCGTCCATGGTGGCACGCTGGCCCTTCCGGATTACACCTGAAATATGTATGTCGTCCTTGTCGATGTAAACGGTCTCGTAATACGTTCCTGGCATGACCTGAACGGTGTCCCCGGGTTCGGCCCGATTGACCGCATCCATGATGGATTCCCCGTTCTCGACCACGTGTGTCCGTCCCGAGCGGTCGGCTACCTGCTGGCGGTCATCTCCGCCGTTGAGCTTTTCGTCTGAACGCTGGTCGTAGCCGCCGCTGTATCCGGTTCCCTCGCGCGCTTGTGTAACGACCAGCGTATTCGCATTCGAGTAGCCCAGTGACAGTCCGATCACGAAGGAGATTGCGATCAGTAGCCCCACAATAATTTTTCCTGTACTCATTTTTCTACTCCAGTTCCCGGGAATCATCCATGGTGTCGAAGGCTGCCCTCGGATCGATCCCCGAAGGTAGCGCCTTTGGTATTTCAGGTGTCAGGCTCTCGTCGGTCAGCGACTCGAGAAACGCGACGATCTGATCGAGTTGGCGCTGGGTCAGGTCGGGCTCCCAGATATGCCAGTGCAAGTACAGGTCCTCGCCTTCTGGAACGGCGTGTCCGCGGCCATCGTTGTAGAACGACACTGCCTCGCCCATCGTTTCGAAATTGCCCCGATGCATGTAGGGCGCCGTCTTTGCAATGTTACGAAGCGTCGGAACCTTGAAGCCTGCTCGAAGCATTGGCTCGCCGAAGGTTGTCTGAGCGCCCGGGTCAAGCGGCTCGCCTTCGGGTGGCGGTACGCCGATGACCGCGATCTGGTTATTGGTAAAGAGCGGTGGCTGATGGCATTCCGCGCAACGTGCAACGAAACTTCGAAAGACGTTCAGGCCGGCAATCTCTTCGGCATCGAGTGCGTCGTGGTGGCCATGCGCGTAGCGGTCGTAGCGGCTGTTCAGCGAGATCAGCGAGGTCTGGAAGGCAGTGAGCGCTGTCGTAACGTGCTCGATTTCGATCTGCCGGCTGGCCGGGAAAGCTTCGTCGAAAAGCGCTGGATAATATTGGTTGCCTCGAAGATCGCGCAGGAGCTTCTCGGGCGAGGTGCCCATTTCCTTCGGGTCGAACAGGGGCGCGCGTGCCTGCTCTTCAAGACTTTCGGCGCGGGCGTCCCAGAAAAAACTGTCCAGGAATGCCACGTTCCACAATGTGGGGGCCGATCGGCTCAGCACCTGTCCGTCGATGCCGACACTTCGTGGTCTGCCGTCGCTCAGGCCCTTGTCCGGCCGGTGGCAACTCGCGCAGGCGACACTGTTGTCCGCGGACAAGAGCGGGTCGAAGAACAGCAGTCTCCCCAGGTCGATTTGCTGCGGAGAGAAGCCATCTCTACTCGGCGGCAGGCTGGTCCTGGTGCCGCCGACGCCCCGGCCCTCGATGGAATCATAAAACTGGTAGCGATTGACGAGCTGGCAGGCCTGGTCCCGAAGCTCGAAGCTCGGCGGGCAGCGTGTGGCCAGTTCAAACGCAGAGTCTCCGGTATTGTCCGGTACAGCGCTCGGCGCCGACGCAACGAACAGTCCGAAAACCAGGCAGACGAGTGCTGCAGAGGAAAACCGTCGCATCAATGCTGTTCGGCCAGAAAATAAAGAATGTCATGCAGTTCGGCATC
>JAGXKW010000028.1 GCA_018334995.1 Wenzhouxiangellaceae bacterium | reverse complement strand
CCAGTCCCGCCTGGATCACCCCGCGAAACAGCAGTTCCTCGCCGATGCCGGCCACCAGCGCCACGGCCAATACGGCCGACGGGCCGGTATTGCTGAACAGCGGCAGCAGGTGGTCTTCGACGATGCGTCTGAGCGCCTCGACCCAGTTCCAGCGACATTGGATCAACGCCAGCACGGCGACGATCAGCGGCGCGGTTGCGAGAACCGACAGGACGAGTGCATCGGCGCCGAAATCGATTCCTCGCCAGGGTTGCAGACCGAACGCAAGCGCAAGCAACAGCGCAAGAACTGCCAGGGCGCCTTCGAAACCGAGCGCAAAAAGGATGGGGCGGCGTTTCATCAATGCGCCCAGGCGCGACGGGTGGTGATCGTTATCGACTTTCAAGGCTTGGCATCGTCGGCCGCCGTGCGGGCCCTGGTCGTGTAACGCTCGATTTCGCCGTGGTGGTCGGCGCAAGCGACAGCAGTTGTCCTGTCCGATCGCCAGTACCTGTGTAGCGCATCCGGGCGGAATCGTTCGGTTCGGGCGGTCATGGACGAGGCAACCTTCGCCGAAGGCTTCTCATCGTCGTTGCCCGCCGAGCGCACCGTCAAGTTCGCGAATCGCAGCCCACTTGCGCGCCATGCGCAGCATCGAGGCCTCGTCGGTGAAGCGGTGCAGGCCGTCTATCGGTACCCAGGCCAGGTCGTGTGATTCTTCGCTGATCCGGTAATCGCGTCCCGACGTGCTTGCAAGCGCATAACGCACGTCGAAGTGATAGTGGGCCGGATCATCCTTACGGGCCGGGATTTCGTGCACGTCGAGATCGAAGATCTCCGGTCGGAGGAGGGCCACGGAGAGCCCGGATTCCTCTTCGGCCTCGCGAATCGCGACCGCCGCGGTATCGCGGTCACCGTCGCTGTGGCCTCCAAGCTGCAGCCAGGCATCCAGCTTGCGGTGGTGGGTCAGCAGCACATCGCCGCCCGCCGGGTCGACCAGCCACGCCGAGCCGGTGACGTGTCCGGGCGTGAAATGATCGCGCTCGAAGCATTCCGGGTGATCTTGCAGCAGCGCGAGAAAGCGATCCACCACGCGCTTCTCGGCCGGGAAGCGGCACCCATAGTCGGCCAGCTTTTCGGCCAGGTCGCTCGCGGGTTCGGGAACGGAGCGGTTCATTGCCGGTGCTGCCGGGTGAATGACTGCCACGCTTCCATGGCGTCTTCCAGCGCGGCGCGATACAGCCGTTCGCCGTGTTCGATGCTGGCCCGTCCCGGCTCCGAACCGATACGCCCGTCCGGGAACGTCGAGCGGTAGTCCTGCGCGTCGCGAATTTCGCCTTCCGGCGCGCGTCCGGGGTCGAGCGCGACGTCGCGCGCGGCATCGGGGTGGGCGTACCAGGTCAGCGAGACTTCCGAGGGCGTGGCGTGCGCGCCCTCGGCGTCGCCGAACAGCTCGGCCGAAAGCCTCTTGACCCGACTGCCGCCGAACCAGTTGAACAGCTTGAAATCCAGCCCCGAGGCATTCCCCGCCAGGCTGTGGTCGGCCCATATCTCGGCGAAGGCCGCGTGGACCGTTGCGGTGTTGCCACCGTGGCCGTTGAGAAACAGGAAGCGCTTGAAGCCCTGGGCGGCCAGCGAGCCGATCACGTCACCGATCACGGCGATCAGCGTGGAAGGGCGCAGCGTGATGGAGCCCGGGAAGGCCAGGTGGTGCTGGGCCATGCCGATGCTCAACGTGGGCGCGACCAGGACGTCCTGCCCGGCCATGCCGGCGGCGATCACTTCCGGGCAGATCGCGTCGGTGCCGATCAGGCCGTTGGGGCCATGCTGTTCGGTGGATCCGATCGGAATCACGATCGCGTCGTTGTGCTCCAGCCAGGCTTCGATCTCCGGCCATGTGGTGTACTGCAATTTCATCCGGGGTTCCAGTCAGGCATCAATACGGCGGCGCAATATGGTAACCCGGCCGGCTGCATCTGGATGCGCAGCGCCTGGCGGTTGATCGGTCCCGGCCTGGTGCGATAATGCCGGGCATGGGGAAATACACGGCCCGCCTGACACCGGCCAGACGCCGTCTGCTGGATGCGCTGCTCGACGAGTTGCTGGATCTGGACGCACCGGAGCGCGAACGGCAGCTCGCGCGCATCGCGCTGCGCTGTCCCCGCATTCACGGGCGCATTGGCGCGCTGGTGGAGGCCAGCCGCGAACCGGCCCAGTACCTTGAAACCCTATTTCGCCGGGCCGGCGATGCGGCCTTCTCCGAGATCGAGGACCGCGACCTTTCGCTGCCTTCCGGCACCCGGCTGGGGCCGTGGCGGCTGGTCGAATCGGTCGGTTCCGGGGGCATGGGTATGGTGTACCGGGCCGAACGGGCCGACGGCGCATTCGAAATGGAAGCCGCGGTCAAGCTCATTCGCGTCCGCCGCGACTCGCGCCTGAAGCAGCGCCTGGAGGTCGAGCGGCAACTGCTGGCGCGTCTGGACCATCCCAACATCGCACGCATTCTCGACGGCGGCGAGACCGAAGACGGCCAGACCTACCTGGTCATGGAATGGGTGCCGGGCGAGGATCTCAGCGACTGCGCGGCGCTGGCTCGGCGTGACGCCGACCGCTGTCTGGACCTTTTCGGACAGATTGCCGGGGCGGTCGGCCACGCCCACCAGCGGCGCGTGGTGCACGGCGATATCAAGCCGGCCAATGTACGCATCACGCCCGAACAACGGGTGCGTCTGCTGGATTTCGGGGTGGCCCGTCTGCTGGCCGAAGAGCAGGCCGCCGGCGACGATGGTTTCCACGCCCTGACGCCGGCATTTTCGGCGCCGGAACAGCTGGAAGGAAAACCGGCCTCGACCCAGTCGGACGTCTATGCGCTGGGGGTGTTGCTGCACTGGATGCTGACCGGCGAGGCCGCCAAAGCCGGTGCCGGCGCGCCGGGGCGGCTTCTGGCCCGCTATCCGCGTTCCCGCGACCTGGTGGCCATCGTCGAGATGGCGTGCGCGCGCGATCCCGCAGCGCGCTACGCCGGTGTTTCGGCGCTGGTCAAGGACTTGCAGCGTTACCGACGCCGCCAGCCGGTCATGGCCCGGCCGGCGACCGGCAGCTACCTGCTCGGCCGGTTCATCCTGCGCAATCCGGTCGGCGTCGGGCTGGGCAGTGCGGCCCTGCTGCTCCTCGTTGCCGGGCTGGTCGGCACCGGCTGGCAGGCGCGCATTGCCGGCATCGAACGCGACCGGGCCCAGACCCAGCGCGACCGCGCCCAGCTCGAGGCCGACAAGACCGCACGGGTCAGCGAATTCCTGGTCAGTCTGTTCGACCAGGCCGATCCGTATCGAAATCCCGGCGATGAAATGACGGTGCGGGACCTCGTCCGCGAGGGTGCCGAGCAGATCGAGACGTTGCAGGAAGCACCGCTCGTGCAGGCCGAGATGTACCGTGCGCTGGCGCGCGTGAACCGTTCACTGGCCCAATACGAAAGCGCCAGCGACATGGCCCGGCGCGCCCTGGGGATCGTCCAGCAAGTGCCCGGCGTTCCGGACGCCGAGCTGGCGCGGGCCTGGACCCTGCTCGGGGCAACGCTGGGCTCGAGCGGTCGCTATCGCGAGGCGCTGGAGGCACATCGCAAAGCGCTGGAGCTCAGCGATTCCGGGGACAAGAGCGCGGTAGCCGACGCGCTGGACAACATCGGGCTTTCGCTGTATTCGCTGGGGCGCTTCGAGGCGGCCGAACAGCGTTTCAGGCGAGTGCTGGCGCTGCGCCGGCAGGTTGCGCCGGAGAGCGCCGAGGCCGCGTCGGCCTACAACAACCTGGCGCTGGTGCTGGCGGCCCGGGATCGCCGCGACGCGGCGGCGCGCCACTATGCCACTGCGCTCGAGCTTCGCCGCCGGGCGCTGGGAGACAGCCATCCGGTCACGACCTTCTCGCTGACCAACCTGGCCACCCTGCTCACCCAGATGGGCGAGTGGGGCCGCGCCGAGGCCATGTACCTGGAGGCGCTGCAGCACCGGCGCGAGGCGTTCGAAAGCCGTCACCCGGCGGTGGCCAGCGTGCTCTACCAGCTCGGCTGGCTCAACGGGAATCGCGAGCGCTGGGCCGAGGCGGCACGCTATTATCGCGAAGCGCTGGCGATTCGCGAAGCGCACATGGGCGCCGACCACCCCTCGGTGGGCGTTGTTCTCAATGCGCTGGCGACCGCGATGCGCAGGCAGGGGATGGCCGACGAGTCGCTCGAACTACTGCAGCGCACGCTTGGAATCTATGGCGCGGCCTACGGCGAGTCGCACCACGATATCGCGCTGGTGCTGTCGAACCTGGCTGCCACGCACGTCGATCTCGGCCGACTCGAAAAGGCCGAGCGGCTGTACGCGCGGGCGCTCGAGATGTGCAGGCGCGAGCTGGGCGACAAGCATCGCCACGTTGCCGATATCCTGAGTGGTCAGGCCGAGCTGGCTTTGCTGCGGAATCAGGCGGATATCGCCGGGCAGCGTGCGGCCCGGGCGCACGCGATCGTCGCCGGAATCCACGAAGATGAAACTCATCCCGACGTCATGGCCGCGGTCGAACTGCTCGAACGGGCCGCTGCGGCGAGATAACCCCTCGCTCAGTCCAGACTGCGCCACCGGCCGGGCTGGAGATTCCCAAGCGTTCGATCCCCGATTGCGGTGCGCACCAGGCGCAGCGTCGGGTGTCCGACCGCCGCGGTCATGCGGCGCACCTGCCGGTTGCGGCCCTCGCGAATGACCAGTTCCAGCCAGACGTCTTCGACGTTCCTGCGGTAGCGCACCGGCGGTTCGCGCGGCCACAGCCATTCGGGTGGGTCGATGCGCCGGGCCTGCGCCGGCCGGGTGACGCCGTCGTTCAACTCGACGCCTTGTCGGAGCCGGTCCAGTGCATCTTCACCGGGAGCCCGCTCGACCAATACCAGGTAGATCTTGGGCTGCTTGAACTTCGGCGACGAGATCCGCGCCTGGAGCGCGCCGTCGTCGGTCAACAGCAGCAGGCCCTCGGAATCCTTGTCCAGCCGTCCGGCCGGGTAGACGCCCGGCACGTCGATATGGTCGGCCAGCGTCGGACCCTCGCCGGAAAACTGACTCAGCACGCCGAACGGCTTGTTGAACGCGATCAGCAAGCGCTAGGCTTCCGGGCCGATCTTGTCCTGGGTGTAGTGGTCCTTCCACCTGATGTGCGGATTCAGCGTTCCTGTGGCGCTGCGCGGCAAGGCGCCGTGCGCAGACAATGGCCGTCGCCCTTGGCAAGCACGGGAACGCCGCAGCGCAGCGCCACAGGAGCGCCCGGAGGGTTGGCCTGTCAGCGTCCATGGCGGCGTTCCGGCCCTTGTAAAGGGTGATCCATTCACTGCGGGCCGCGCCCTGCCCTGAACGCTGACAGACCAACTGAATCCGTACATCAGCTGGAAGGACCACTAGTTTCGAAATCACCGGCGTCGTGGCGCTCGAGCAGCTGCATTTCGGGCTCGCCGAACGGGCGGTTGACCATGCGCCCGCGCAGCACGGCCGGACGGTCGTCGACGGCATTGGCCCAGCGCTGAACGTTGTCGTAGGTGTGGACCTGCAGAAACTCGGCGGCGTCGTACAGTCGGCCCAGCGCGAGCTGGCCGTACCAGGGCCAGATGGCCATGTCGGCGATGGTGTAATCGTCGCCGGCCATGTATTCGTGACCGGCCAGGTGCCGGTCCAGCACGTCGAGCTGGCGCTTGGCTTCCATGGCGAAGCGGTCGATGCAGTACTTGATCGGCTCGGGCGCGTAGGCGTAGAAATGGCCGAAGCCGCCGCCCAGGTAGGGCGCGCTGCCCATCTGCCAGAACAGCCAGTTCAGGCATTCGGTCCGGGCCGCATGTTCTTCGGGCAGGAAAGCGCCGAATTTCTCGGCCAGGTAGAGCAGGATGGCGCCCGACTCGAATACCCGGGTCGGCTTTTCGGTGGCGTGATCGACCATCGCCGGGATCTTGGAATTGGGATTGACGTCGACAAAGCCCGAGCCGAACTGGTCGCCTTCGCCGATATCGATCAGCCAGGCATCGTACTCGGCCTCGGCAATTCCGAGCGCAAGCAGTTCCTCGAACATCACGGTGACCTTCACCCCGTTGGGTGTGGCCAGCGAGTAGAGCTGGAACGGGTGCTTGCCCGCCGGCAGTTCCTTTTCGTGCGTCGGTCCGGCGACCGGGCGGTTGATGCTGGCGAACTTGCCGCCGCTTTGCCCTTCCTGCTTCCAGACTTTCGGCGGGGTGTAGTCCTGCGGATCGCTCATGGCTTGGGCTCCTGAATCGATTTGGTGGTCGTCATGTTACGCGTCATGGCCTCGACGTGACCGGACCGGCCGATGCCGGCAACCATCACGACGTATGCCATCAATTGTCGAGGCCCGGGGCATTTTCGACGACGCGCCGCGGCGGCGGCTGCACGCGCGGATCGGTGAAATCCGGGGCGTCGGGTCGTTGCCGGCCGCATTTCCGGGCCATGGTGATCACCGTGGATTTCCACGGATTCATCGATTCGTCGATCGTCGGCGCCCGGCGCCGGGTGCACACGACCGTGCCGTCGGCCATCACGTATCGGCCGCGACTGCTGCCATCGCCGGCCTTCCAGGTATCCGCGCTCGGGCGAACCGGTCCCACGTGACCCGATAGCCAGCCGCGCACCCCGGGCAAACCGCGCCCGGCCTCGCCCGTGGTCGTCCAGGGCGGTGACTCTTTTTCATCCGCTTCGGCCGCTGTCGGCAAAACGCCGACCTGTTCGAGGATGCGGGCGCGAAATTCGACCGCGTCTACGACAGAGGACTCTTCGGCTTCGTCGTCGATAGCACCGGACACGGGTGCGTCGGCCACCGGGACCATGGTTTGCACATCGGATTGCACGGCCTCCGAACGAGCCGGTTCGCGGACCCGGACCGATGGCAAGGGTCCGCTCGCGGGCGGGCGCGTCTCAACCTCCGGCGCCGTTTCGCCCGGTAAACGCGTTGCCAGCCGCATGGTGATGACCCGGTCCACGGTCGTAGCGGACCGTTTCGGCATCGGCGCATTCAGGAACAGCAACAAGATGACTGCATGCATCACGAGCGAAGCGGCGACTGCAGGCCAGGGGAATCCGCGCCCGTTGATTGCGGGGCCGCGAGCGGGTGGATTCCGGTCGCTTGCGTTCTGACGCGGTGCCGGCATGTCGGGCCCCCGGAGGCAAGCTGATAGAATAATCGAACAGTAATTACCCAACCGTTAAACGCAGTTCGCAAAAAAGGACGATCATGGGATACGAACACGTGACACTGCCGGAGTCCGGCACCCGCATTTCGGTCGAGAACGACAAGCTCAGGGTGCCCGATGACCCGATCCTGGGTTTCATCGAGGGTGACGGCATCGGCGCCGACATCACGCCGGCCTGCCTGAAGGTCTGGAACGCCGCGGTCGAGAAGGCCTACGGCGGCAAGCGCAAGGTGCACTGGGCCGAGCTGTACCTGGGCGAAAAGGCGGCCGGCATCTACGACGGCGACTATTTCCCGGATGAAACGCTGGACGCGATCAAGGAACTCAACGTCGCCATCAAGGGGCCGTTGACCACGCCGGTGGGCGAGGGCTTCCGCTCGCTCAACGTGTCGCTGCGCCAGACCCTGGACCTGTATGCCTGCGTGCGCCCGGTCAAGTATTATCAGGGCGTGCCTTCACCGATGAAGAAGCCGGATGACTTCGACGTGGTGATCTTTCGCGAGAACACCGAGGACGTGTATTCGGGCATCGAGTTCGAGGCCGGCACCCCGGAAAACAGGAAACTGGCCGACTTCCTGCGCAACGAAATGGGCGCGAAATTCTTCGACAACGCCGGGCTGGGGGTCAAGCCGATTTCCGAGTTCGGCACCAAGCGCCTGGTGCGCAAGGCGATCGAGTACGCCGTCGAAAACGACCGTGAATCGGTGACGCTGGTGCACAAGGGCAACATCATGAAGTTCACCGAAGGCGCGTTCCGCAAGTGGGGCTTCGAGGTTGCCGCCGAGGAATTCGGCGACGTGACCATCACCGAAGACGAGCTCTGGGACAAGCACGACGGCAAACGGCCGGAAGGCAAGATCGTGATCAAGGATCGCATCGCCGACATCATGTTCCAGCTGCTGCAGCTTCGCCCGGGCGAGTTCGACGTGCTGGCGACCATGAACCTCAACGGTGACTACCTTTCCGACTCGGCCGCCGCGTCGGTCGGCGGCATCGGCATCGCGCCGGGCGCCAATATGGCCGACCACGTGGCCGTGTTCGAGGCCACCCACGGCACCGCGCCCAAGTACGCCGGCCAGGACAAGGTCAACCCGTCGTCGCTGCTGTTTTCCGGCGTGATGATGTTCGACTACCTCGGCTGGCCGGAGGTCGGGCGCATGATCGAGCAGGCCTTCGAGAAAGTCGTCGCCGATGGAGTCGTGACCTACGACTTCGCGCGCCAGATCGACAACGCCACCGAGGTCAAGACTTCGGGCTTTGCCGATGCGCTGGTCGAGGCGATCAACGCCGGCTGATGCATCGCGCAGTCCTGGAACTTGCGCTTTCCGAGCCGGACCCGGCGGCCAAGTGCCGCCGGGTCGATGCGCTCTGGGCCGGCGTTTCGGCGGGACCGCTGCAGCTCGAACCTGCGCAACCGCCTCCGGCTGCAGGGCGCCCGACGCGTCCGGAACTGGTCGCGCCGTCCAGCCTGTCCAGGCGCGGGCTGGGTTCGGTTCGGGGCCGGGTCGCGTTGCTGCACGCGGTCGCGCACATTGAATTCAACGCGATCAACCTGGCGCTGGATGCGGCCGCCCGCTTTTCGGGCATGCCCGAGACTTTCTACCGCGACTGGCTGAGCGTGGCGCACGACGAGACCAGGCATTTCCGGCTGCTGGAACAACGCCTGGGCGAATTGGGCGCGGCCTACGGCGATCTGCCGGCGCACAACGGTCTGTGGGAGATGGCCGAAAAGACGGCGCACGATCCACTGGTGCGCATGGCGCTGGTGCCGCGCGTGCTCGAAGCGCGCGGGCTCGACGTGACGCCCGGCATGATCGAAAAGCTTCGGCAGGCCGGCGACCATGAATCGGTCGCCTGCCTGGAGGTGATTCTCGAGGAGGAAGTGCGCCACGTCGCGATCGGCAGCCGCTGGTTCCGGCACTTGTGCGACCAGCGCGGGCTGGTTTCCGAGACCACGTTTCGTTCGTTGCTCGACGAGTACTTTGCCGGCGGCCTGCGCGGGCCGTTCAATCACCCGGCCCGGCTTGAAGCCGGTTTTACCGAATCCGAACTGGAGGATCTCGAACTTGCGACCTGAACTGTTGATCGGCGCATCGGCGGTCTTGATGATGACCAGCGTGTTCTGGCCGGTCAGGCTGCTGGGCGCCGACGAGCCGCTGGATCTGGTCGATTCGGTGGACCTGGAACGCTACCAGGGCCTGTGGAACGAGATCGCCCGGCTGCCCAACCGGTTCCAGGACCAGTGCGCCAGCAACGTCACGGCTGAATATACGCTGCTGGACAACGGCCGCGTCAAGGTGGTCAACCGCTGCCTGCTGCCCGACGGCGCGATCGACGAGGCCGAAGGCATAGCCCGGCGGCCGGATCCGGCGCGGGAGGCGGCGCTGAAGGTACGCTTCGCGCCGCGCTGGCTCAGCTGGCTGCCGCTGGTCTGGGGCGATTACCAGATCATGGCGCTTGCCGAGGACTACGACTGGGTGCTGATTGGCGCGCCGTCGCGCGAATACCTCTGGATCCTGGCCCGCCAGCCCACGCTGCCGGAGCCCAGGCTCGAGGCCCTGCTCGAAGAGGCGGCCCGCCAGGGCTTCGATACCGGGGCCGTGATCCGTACGCGGCAGGACGGATAAGTGGTCATCGATACCGTCGTCATCGGTGCCGGCTGGTCCGGGCTCACGGCCGCGCGTGCGCTCGCCGGGGCCGGCCGCGAAGTGGTGGTGCTGGAGAAATCCCGGGGCCCGGGCGGGCGCAGCGCGACGCGGCGCACCGACGGCGCCCGATTTGATCATGGCGCGCAGTATTTCACCGCGCGCAGCGCCGCGTTCGGCCGCCAGCTGCAGCAGTGGCGAGACGCCGGGCTGGTCCAGCGCTGGCGGCCCCGCCTGGCGGTGCTGGGTGACCGTTCCGCCCATCGCGATCCGGAAGAGACACACCGATTCGTGGCGGTGCCGGGGATGAATTCGGTCTGCCGTCACCTGGCCGATGGCCTGGACTGCCGCTTCGATGCGCGCGTCGCGGGTCTGCGCTTCGATCGTGCATGGCGCCTGGAAATGGATTCGGGTGAAAGCCTTCAAGCCCGCAGACTGCTGCTGACGGCGCCGCCGGCGCAAGCCGCTGCGCTCCTGGGTCCTGCCGATCCACTGCACGATGAAGTGGCCGGGGTGGCCTTCTGGCCGTGCATCACCGGCATGCTGTCACTCGAAAAGACCTTCGATCCCGGTTTTGACGCGGCTTTCGTCAACCGCAGCGAGGTACTGTCCTGGGTGGCCTGCAATTCGACCAAGCCCGGGCGGCAGGGCCACAATTGGGTGCTGCACGCCACCGCGGCGTGGTCGCAGGCGCACCTGGAGCAGTCTGCAGAAGAATCGGCGGCGCAATTGGCGCGTGCGTTCGGCGAACTTGCAGGCGATTCCCTGCCGCCGGTCGCGCTCCAGACGGCGCACCGCTGGCGCTACGCGCAGGCCAGCGAACCCCGTGAGCAAGGGCATATCGGCGACGCAGCGCGCCGGCTCGCAATCGCCGGCGACTGGCTGGCGGGCAGCCGGATCGAGGGTGCCTGGACCAGCGGGCGCAAGGCCGGCGAATGGCTGGCCGGGCTCGATTGAACCGGTCTCGGGGTCATCGCCTCGTATCGTTCGCGGACGCGCCGGTACAATAGATCGCATGGCTCAAGACTCCCAAGCGTCTCTGCTCGACGGCCGCGCAATCGCCGACCGGCTGATCGCCAACGTGGCCCAGGCGGTGGCCAATGGTCAAAAGCGCGGCGAGCGTCCTCCGGGCCTTGCCGTCGTGCTGATCGGCGACGATCCGGCCTCCGACATTTACGTCGGCAACAAGGTCAAGGCCTGCGCGCGTGCAGGCATCGTTTCGCGCGACTATCGCCTGGCGCACGGCTCGGATCAGAAGAGCCTTTTGGCGCTGATCGACCAGCTCAATGCCGACGACGACATCGACGGCATCCTGGTCCAGCTGCCACTGCCGGCGCACATGGACGAACATGCGGTCACGCGCCGAATCGATCCGGACAAGGACGTCGACGGGTTTCATCCGCTCAATGTCGGCCAGCTCGCGCTGCGCAACCCCGGGCTTCGTCCGTGCACCCCGCGCGGCGTGATGACGCTGCTCAACGCCCATGGCCTGGACGCCAAGGGCCGCCACGCCGTCGTCGTCGGAGCCTCCAACATCGTAGGCCGGCCGCTGGCGCTCGAACTTTTACTGGCCGGCGCCACGGTCAGCATCGCGCATCGTTTCACGCAGAACCTGGATGTACTGGTTCCACAGGCCGATTTTCTGTTCGTGGCCGTGGGCAAGCCGGGTGTGGTCGATTCGGCCTGGATCAAGCCCGGTGCCGTGGCCGTGGACATCGGCATTCATCGCGATCCGGAAGGCCGCGTGCGCGGGGATCTGGAATTCGACGCCGCCAGCGAACGCGCGTCCTGGATCACGCCGGTGCCGGGCGGCGTGGGACCGATGACCGTCGCCACCTTGATGCAGAACACCGCCGAGGCCGGCGGATTGGTCGTGCTGTCGCCATGATGATTCGCATGCTGATGTTGGCGGCGGTTCTGTCGCTTGGCGGCTGCGGCGCGCTGATCGACCGGGCGACCAGCAATTTCGCCAGTGATCTCGAGCAGGCCGTGGTCAACTACGACGAGCCGCTGGTCGTCGAGCGCGGCCTGCCGGCCTTCCTGCTGATCCTCGAGGCGCGCCGCCAGGCCAGTCCGGGCGATTCCGACCTGCTGGTCAATCTGGCTTCCCTGACTGGAACCTACGCCAGCCTGTTCGTCGAAGATGGCGATGCCGCCCGCCGAATGTCGGCTCGCGCCCTGGACTATGCCCGGCAAGCGGCGTGCCTCGATGACACGCCATTGTGCGAAACCTCCGGCATGCCGTTCGAGCGTTTCGAACAGCGCGTTACGGAGCTGAAACCGGAACACGTTGAAACCGCCTATTCGGTGGCCACCGCCTGGGTCACCTGGATTGCATCCGCCAGCAGCGACTACGGTGCGCTGGCCGATCTGCCCAAGGCCGAACTGTTGCTCGAAACCGTCGCCGGACTGGCGCCAGAATACGACGACGGCGCGGTCTGGCTGTACCTGGGCGTGCTCAACAGCCAGCGTCCGCCGGCCGCCGGCGGCCGACCGGACCTGGCAAAGGAGTACTTCGAGCGTGCGCGCGCCATCTCATCGGGCCGCAACCTGATGATCAACGTGTTCATGGCCGACGAGTACGCCCGCCTGGTGTTCGACCGCGAGCTTTACGTGGACCTGCTCGAGCAGGTGATGATCGCCGACCCGGAACAGCCTGGTTACGTTCTGGCCAATCGGATCGCCCGGGCCCGGGCGCGCGAACTGCTCGAGCAGGCCGACGAAATCTTTTTCTAGGAAACCCGAATGATGTTCAGATGCATACCCGCCGGAACCCTGTTGCTGGCCCTGGTGCTTGCCGCCGGTCCGCTGGCCGCCCAGCAGCTCAAGATCGCGACGCTTGCGCCGGACGGCTCGACCTGGATGGAGGTGCTCAACGACGCCGCCGACGAAGTTCGCCAGCAGACCGGCGGCAAGGTGGTTACCCGGTTCTACCCGGGCGGCGTCATGGGCGGCTCTGACACTGTCTTGCGCCGCATGAAGCTCGGCCAGCTGCAGGGTGGCGTCTTCACGGTGGGCGAACTTGCCGGCATGGCGCCGGAGACCAATCTTTATTCGCTGCCGTTCCAGTTCAAGAACGCATCCGAACTGGCGCAACTGCGCGACGAGTTCGATCCCTATATCCTCGACGCGCTGCACGAGGCGGGCATGGTCGCACCCGCGATCACCAACGGCGGCTTCGCCTACCTGTTTTCGCGCGACCGGATCGAGAGCACCGGCGACGTCTCCTCCAGCCTGCGGGTCTGGATCCCCGAAAACGACCCGTTGTCGCGTCGCACGCTCGAAGAAATAGGCGCCAGCGCCGTTCCGATGAGCCTGGCAGACGTCTATACCGGGCTGCAGACCGGCACCATCAACACCTTTGCCAACACCATGTCCGGCGCAATCATCCTGCAGTGGCATACACGGGCGAAATACATGCTGGACCTGCCGGTGCTGATGACCGCCGGCGTGATGGCGGTGGACCGCAAGTCGTTCGAGCGCATTGCGCCCGAGCACCGGGCCATCTGGCTGAGCGTGTTCCGCCAGGCGCTGCGCGCGCAGGAAGCGCGCACGATCGAGGAAAATCGCGACGCCCGGGCGGCGCTGGTCGAGCAGGGCATCGAGATCGTCGAACCCGATCCGGAAGACGTGCGCGAATGGCAGCGGATCTCCGACCGGGTGCTGGATGACATGCTGGCTTCCGGCGAATTCGAGGTTCCCGGCCTCGATCGTCTCCGGGCCCGGCTCGAAGAGATCCGCGGCGAAGAGTCCGGGTCCGTCGCCGAATGAGCGAACCCGAGGCCGATGTGCCGGGCAGGATCGAACCGCCGCCCGAGGGCCGGCTGGCGAGGCTGGCACACAATCTCGAGATCGGATTGCTTACGCTCATTTTCGGTGCCATCGTCGTCATCGGCCTGAGCCAGATCGGGCTGCGCAACCTCGCCGACAGCTCGCTGGTCTGGGCCGACGCCGCGATGCGCGCCGGCGTGCTGTGGATCACCATGCTGGCCGGCGTACTCGCCGCCGGCCAGGCGCGGCATATCAAGATCGACGCCCTGCTGCACAGGCTGCCGGAAAAGGTCCGGCCCTGGATTCAGCGCGCGATGTACCTGCTCACGGCGCTGGTTTGCGTCACGCTTGCCGCGGCCAGTGTCAACCTGATCCAGCTCGAGATGAGCATGAACGACCTGGCCTTCCTCAACGTGCCGCGCTGGGCGGTTTTGATCATCATCCCGATCGGTTTCGCGCTGATGGGCTGGCGCTTCATGCGGCATGCGCTGGTGCTGTATCCGCCCGGCAAGGGAAAGCGCTGAGATGCTGTTCGTCTTGCTGTTGCTGCTGGCGCTGCTGGGCATGCCGCTGTTCGCGGTCATTGCCCTGGGCGCACTGATCGGCTACAGCGAGCAGAGCCTGAACATGACGCTGGTGGTCATGGAGTTCCAGCGCATCGGCGAGCTGCCGGTACTGGTTGCGCTGCCGCTGTTCACATTCGCCGGCGTGATTCTTTCGCACTCGAAGACCCCCGAGCGGCTGGTCGACCTGACCCGGGCGATGTTCGGCTGGATGCCCGGCGGGCTGGCGATCCTCGGGCTGGGACTGTTCGCGCTGATGACCGCGTTTACCGGGGCGTCCGGCATCACCGTGGTCGCGCTCGGCTCGCTGATGCTGCCGGCGCTGCTCAAGGCCGGCTACCCGGAGCGCTTCTCGCTCGGGCTGGTCACGGCCGGTTCGAGCATGGGCGTATTGTTCGCGCCGTCGCTGCCGCTGATCCTGTATGCGGTGGTCGCCCAGCAAGTGGCCCCGGGGCAGGGCATCCGCATCGAGGAACTGTTTCTGGCCGGCATCCTGCCGGGGATTTTGATGCTGCTGCTGATGGCCGGCTGGGCCATGCGCACCGGCATTCATCTGCCGAAAGTCGAAACGCCGAAGCCGCCGATCGGTCTCAGCCTAAAGGCGGCGGCCTGGGAACTGCCGCTGCCGTTCGTGGTGCTCGGCGGCATCTACGGCGGCTACCTCCTGGTCATCGAAGCCGCGGTGGTCACCGCAGCCTGGGTGATCGTCACGCTGGTCGCGATCCGGCGCGACATCGAGTGGCGAAAGCTGCCCGCGATCATCGCCGAGGCCATGGTGCTGGTCGGCGCGATTCTGGTCGTGTTGGGCGTGTCCATGGCCTCGACCAACCTCATGATCGATACCCAGGTTCCGCAACGGCTGTTCGACGCGGTCGAACCGTGGATCTCGAACAAGTACATGTTCCTGGTCATGATCAACATCCTGTTGCTGATCGTCGGCATGATGCTCGACATCTTTGCAGCGCTCGTCATCATGGCGCCGCTGATCATCCCCATCGCGCTGGCTTTCGGCGTCGACCCGGTGCACCTCGGCATCATCTTCCTGGCCAATCTCCAGATCGGCTACTGCACCCCGCCGGTCGGCATCAACCTGTTCCTGGCCAGCCACAGATTCGGCAAGGACATCCTCGTCATCTACCGCTCGACCCTGCCGTTTCTGGGCTGGCTGCTGGTTGCGCTGCTGATCATCACCTGGTGGCCGGGACTGAGCCTCTGGCTGGCGGGACGGATGTAGTAACCTCGCAAGACACGCGCAGGATCGGGTCTCGCCTGGATCGAGGTGCGAACTTCAGAGGGACGGATGCCGATGACCGACAAGGCGGTCGGAAAGATTGAAAAGTGGAACGACGATCGCGGGTTCGGCTTCATTGCGCCGGCCGCCGGCGGCGATGATGTGTTCGTTCATGTGAGTGCATTCGAGCCCAGCGGACGGAGGCCGGTGGTCGGGGATGCGGTTCGTTATGCAATCGGCCGCGACGGACGCGGCAGGCGCCAGGCGCGCGACGTGGATTTCGTGACCGCGGCGGGCGCGGCTCGGTCGGGCAAAGGGTTCTTGCTCGACCTCGATCTCCGGACCGTGCTGGTGGCGGGGTTCTTCCTGCTGCTTGCCGTGGTCTGGCTGGCCGGCGGTTTTCCGGCGATGATCATGCTGATCTATGCCGCGATGAGCGCAGTGGCGTTCGCAATGTATGCGCTGGACAAGAAGGCGGCGCTCGACGACCGCTGGCGGATTGCCGAAAGCTCGCTGCACCTGGTTGCATTGGCCGGCGGCTGGCCCGGCGCCTTGCTGGCCCAGAAGAGCCTGCGCCACAAGACCCGCAAGCGGAGCTTCCAGCTCGTATTCCGGGCCACGGTGGTCGCCAATATCGCCGCCCTGGCATGGCTGACGAATTCGCCCGATTCCGAAGCGCTGCTGGCCGGGATTCTGACGAGGCTGTCCTGAATTCCGGCGCCGCTTGAAGGCTTTTCCGTTTGCCGCGGCGATGCGCCGACATACGATCCACTGCAACCCGAGCGGGTATCGAGATGAACGTCGGAGTCAAAGCAGCAGAGGTCGTGCGGACAGTCTGCAGCCGTTGCGGGACAAGCCGGCAGTCCGTGCCCGAGGACGCGTCGTGACCGGTTCTTTCCATGTTTGAACCGCGCGGCCCGGGATCGACGGCGCCACATTCCCGCCCGCTGATCGGCACGGTCGTGCTGGCGGGATTCCTGCTGCTGCCTTCCATGGCATCGGTCGGGATGTTCGTCGACGGGATTATGTACGCCGCGATCAGTCGCAACCTGGCCGTCGGCGTCGGGTCGATCTGGGCGCCGCATTTCAGCGAGGGCCTGTTTCCGGTATTCCACCAACATCCGCCGCTGGTGTTCTGGCTGCAGTCGCTGTTGTTCCGGGTGCTCGGCGATTCCTACCTGACCGAGCGAATCTACGACCTGTCCCTGGTTTTCGCGACCGCGTTGCTGATTCGCGTGCTGTGGTCGCGAATCACGCTGGCGAGCGGACTGAAGAAGCTTTCGGCGTACTGGTGGCTGCCGCTGTTGTTGTGGGTGGTGGTGCCCAAGTGGTCCTGGGCCTATCGCAACAACGTGCTGGAAAACAGCATGGCCGTGTTCTGTCTGCTTTCGGTGCTGCTTGTGCTATGCGCGCTCAGGGCGCCGACCGTCGGGCGGGCTTTGATTTTTTCCGTCGTGGCTTCGGGTGCAGCCTTGCTCGCATTCCTGGCCAAGGGCCCGGTGGGACTGTTCGTGCTCGTATCGCCGGTATTGCTGCTTCCGGCCCTGCGGCATGTCGACTGGCGGCGAAGCGCGTTCGGGCTGGCCGTCGTCTCAGTCGTGTTTTTCGGTTTGCTGGGCCTGCTGACGGCCTGGCCGGAGGTGCGCGAAATGCTCATCGCCTACTGGCGCGACCAGGTGGCTGGCCGCGCCGGTATTTCGGGCGCCGATTCGGGAATGGTGCTGGAGCTGGCCAAGAAAGTCGCGCCGATGTTGCTGGTGCTGGCCGGCTTGCGCCTGTGGATCTGGCGCGGCGCCGGTGCCGACTGGGCCAGCCGTGTGCGGGCACCGGCCGCGGCCATGCTCGCCGTCGGATTGTCGGCCAGTCTGCCGCTGGCGCTGGGCGACCTGGATTCGGCGCATTACCTGATCCCGGCGCTGCCGTTTTTCGCCTTGGGTTTCGGGCTCGTCGGGGCATCGATGCTGGATGAAGCCGAAGAAAGAATCCGGACGACCCTGGAGAGACGGCCGGGCAGGCTGTTCATGCTGGTATCCGGTGTGGCTGCTGCGGCGATCCTTGTCGAGTCGGCCGGGCGCATCGGCGAGGTGCGCAAGAACGGCGACTACCATGTCTTCCTCGCCCGGGTGTCCGCGGTCACCGGCGAAGGCCGATCGTTCGCCGTCGATGCGGCCTTGTACGACGACTGGTACCTGCACGCCATCGCCCAGCGGTATTACCGCATCTCGCTGGTGCCCGGACTTGCCGATGCCGAGTGGCGATTGGCGCCTGCCCGGGAAGAGTCGCCGCCCGCTTATAGGGACACGGGGCTCTCTTCAGGAGACTGGGTGTTGCAGCGCCGGGCGGTCGGACCCGGCCTGCGCGAAGAAATCGACGAAAAGTAGCGGCTGATCAACGCTCCAGGATCGCGCTGACACCCATGCCGCCGGCGGTGCATACCGAGATCAGGCCGCGGCCCGACCCTTTCTGCTCCAGCAGCCTGGCCAGTGTGGCGACGATGCGTGCGCCGGTGGCGGCAAACGGGTGTCCCACGGCCAGCGAGCTGCCGTTGACGTTCATTTTGTCGCGATCGATGCTGCCCAGCGCGCCGTTCAGGCCAAGGCGCTCGCGGCAGTAGTCGTCCGATTCCCAGGCCTTGAGCGTGCACAGCACCTGGGCGGCGAAGGCTTCGTGGATTTCGTAGAAGTCGAAATCCTGCAGCGAAAGATCGGCGCGCTGCAGCATTTCGGCCACGGCCACCGTGGGCGCCATCAGCAGGCCCTCGTCGGCATCGACGAAATCGACCGCCGCGGTGCGGCTGTGGGTCAGCCAGGCCTGCACCGGCAGATCGTGCTTTTTCGCATAGTCCTCGGAGGTCAGGAACACGGCCGCGCCGCCGTCGGTCAGCGCGGTGGAGTTGCCGGCGGTCAGCGTGCCCTGGTTGGAACGGTCGAACGCCGGCTTGAGCTTGGCCAGTTGCTGCATGTCGCTGTCGGGCCGGATGTTGTTATCGCGCAGCACGCCGGCGTGGCCGGTGACCAGCTCGTCGAAAAAGCCTTCGTCCCAGGCGCGCGCGGCGTTGTGGTGGCTGGATAGCGTCAGCTCGTCCTGCTCGCGACGCGAGATTTCCCATTCCTTGGCCATGCGTTCGCAGTGCTGGCCCATGGAAAGCCCGGTGCGCGGTTCGCCGTTGGCCGGCGGCTGGGGCTTCAGTTCGGCCGGCGAGAATCCCTTGAACACGGCCAACTTGTCCTTGAAGGTCTTCGCCTTGCCAAGCTTGACCAGGCGCTGGGCAAAGCGGCGCTGGAACACGATCGGCACGTCGCTGGTGGTATCGGTGCCCCCGACAATGGCGCAGTCGATGGCGCCGGTGGCGATCTCTGCGCCGGCCAGCATGGCGGCCTGCAGGCTGGTCCCGCAGGCCTGCTGCAGCGTGATGCCGGGGGTCAGCGGCGACAGCGTGGTCGACAGCAAAGCTTCGCGTGCCAGGTTCCAGTCCCTGGAATGCACCGTCACGGCGCCGGCGATGACCTTGTCGACCTGCTTGCCGGCAAGATCGTATTTGTCGACCACGCCCTGAATGGCATGGGTGAGCATGTCCTTGTTGGTTTCGTCGGCATACAGCGTGTTGGAACGGCAGAACGGAATGCGGCTGCCGCCGATGACTGCGATGCGCTTGATTGAACCGTCGGTCATGGGTCGAATCCTTTGGCGAATGTTGGGTTCGTGGCGTTCCGTTCGGGATTACTCGGTCTTGTCCGCGTCTTTCTTCGGCGTGTCCTCTTTCGAGGCAGTCCCGGGCGAAGCATTCTGGCCAGCCGGCTTGTCGACTGCACCGGCGGCGGGCGACGTCTTCCCGGTTGCGGTCTTCCGGCTGCCGCCGGTCTTCTTCTTGGCGGATTTCTTCTTCGTCGCCTTTTTCTTCGCGCCGGCCTTCTTCGAGGCCGATTTTCTGGTCGTTGCTTTCTTGTTCGTTTGCGCGGCCGATGATTTCGACATGTCCGATTTGCCGCCGCCGGACCGCTTGCGCGCCTTGTCCAGCAGCGAGTTGTCGGCCGAGGCTTCGGCGTCGGTGTTGTTGATGTAGTGGACCGGACCGCCGCGGAACGGCGCGAAGCCGGTGCCGAAGATCATGCCGGCGTCGAGCAGTTCCTCGCTCTCGACCACGTCGTCGCGCAGACAGGCCAGGCATTCGTCGAGGTAGGGCTGGATGAGGTCTTTCGCGATCTCGTCGAGGTCATGGCCCTTGTGGGCGTCGCTGTCGCGCACCGGCTTCCCTTTTTCCCATTTGTAGAAGCCTTCGCCGGTCTTCTTGCCTTTCTTGCCGGACTCGACCATGGTTTCGAGCACCTTGCGGTCCTCGCCGGCCGCCTCGCCGAGCAGTGTGTCGATCACGCCCAGACCCACGTCCAGGCCAACCGTGTCGACCAGTTCGACCGGCCCCATGGGCATTCCGAACTGCACTGCGGCCTTGTCCAGCGCTTCCTTGGGCAGGCCGTCGCGATGCATGGTCATCGCCTTGTACATGTACGGCACCAGTACGCGATTGACCAGGAAGCCCGGCGTGGAGGTGACGGGCAGGGCGTACTTGCCGACCTGGGTGGCGAAACTGGAGCCGTCGTCGACCCGGTCGGCGTCGGTGCTGGTGTCGTAGACGACCTCGACCAGCGGCATTTTCGGCACCGGGTTGAAGAAGTGCAGGCCGATCAGGCGGTTTGGATCGTCGAACACGTCGGACAGCTCGCCCAGCGGGATCGCCGAGGTATTGGTCGCCACCACCGCGTGATCGGGCAGGTCGTTCTTGAGGTTCTCGAACAGCTCGCGCTTGGCCTCGCGGTTTTCGAAGATGGCCTCGATGACCACGTCGGCGCGCTTGACGCCTTCACCTTCGACGTCGGCGCGCAGCCGGGTCTTGGCCGCGGCCACCGCCGCCGGTTTCTTCAGTTTCTTCCTGAACAGGCCGGCGGCGCGCTTGATTGCCGGCTCGATGTATTTCATTTCACGGTCCTGCAGCGTGACCTCCAGTCCTCTGAGCGCACACCAGGCGGCGATGTCGCCGCCCATCACGCCGGCGCCGACTACATGCACGCGGCGGGCCTTGAAGTCGCTCTTCTTGCCCTGACTTTTCAGCGTTTCCATCAGCCGGAACACGCGCCTGAGGTTGGTCGAGGTCTGGCCGACCAGCAGTTCGGGAATGTTTTCGGCCTCGCCCCGGATCATCGCGTTTTGCGAATCACCGTGGGCCTCGAATTCATCGATCAGTCGATACGGCGCCGGGTAGTGCTCCGGGCGGGCCTTGGCGCGCGTCTGCTTGCGCATCTGGCCGGCCAGGATCTTGCGCACCGGACCCAAAGTCGAGGCTTTGTTGACCATGCCGATCAGCTTGTGCCGGCGCTTTTTCTGTACCGCCCGGCGCGCTGCCCAGCGCAGCGAGCCGTGGATGTCCACGGTCTGATCGACCAGGCCGAGGCCGCGGGCGGCCCCGGCCTTCAGCATGCGGCCGGTCAGCATGATTTCCATCGCCTTCATCCCGCCGATGGCCTGGATGGAGCGCCCCGAGCCGCCATAGCCGGGGTAGATGCCCAGGTTGACTTCCGGAAAGCCGACCCTGGTCTTGTCGGTGTCCAATGCGATGCGCCAGTCGAAACAAAGCGCCAGCTCCAGGCCGCCGCCCAGGCAGAAGCCCTCGAACGCCGCCACCTTGGGAAATTTCAGCCGCTCGATGCGATCGAATAAATCGTGCACCTTGCGCATGTTCTCGGCCAGTATCGAGGCGTCCCGGGTGGCGTCGAATTCGCGCACATCGGCGCCGACGATGAAGCTGCCCGGCTTGCCTGACATCAGGACCAGGCCGCTGGGCGCTTCCTGCTCGAACATCTCGACGATCTCGCCCAGCTCGCTCAGCACTTCGCTGCTCAGGCTGTTGACCTTTTCGCCCGCCCGGTCGATATACAACCAGGCGATTCCGTCGAGGTCCCGTTCGAGACGCCAGTGTTTGAAATTTCCCTGCTCGCGCGTTGCTGCGGCTTGTGTGGCCATCCGGTTCAAGCTCCATGCGTTGGCGTATGGCGAGAGTTTAACAGCCCGCCGGGTCGGATCGCCGCTGGCCTGAATGCCTGGCCTGGCTCCGGCTTGCCGACGCGCCCGGATCGATCAGGGGATCTGGTAGCCATTCTCGCGCAGCCACCGGGCGATCCGGATCAGCGGCATGCCGATCAGGGCGGTCGGGTCGTCGCTGGACAGCGACTCCAGCAGCGAGATACCCAGACCTTCCGAGCGCATCCCGCCGGCGCAGTCCAGCGGCTGATCACGGTCGACGTAGCGTTCGATTTCCGACTGCCTCAGCTGTCGATACTGCAGGCGCGTGGAAACGACATCGAGCCGCTGCTGTCCGGGCCCCACCAGCGCGATGCCGGAGAGATATTCGACCGCGTTGCCGCTCATGTCCCGGATCTGGGCGATGGCGCGCTCGCGCGAGCCGGGCTTGCCCAGGACGCGGCCGTTCAGCACCGCAACCTGGTCGGCGCCGATGACCAGCGCTTCGGGACGCTGCCGGGCCACGTGAAGCGCCTTGTCCAGCGCCAGGCGTCGGGCAAGCGCCTCCGGAGATTCGTCCGGTCCGGCCGTTTCGTCGATGCCGCTGGTGACGCTGGAAAACGCCAGCCCCAGGCGTTCGAGCATCTCGGCCCGGTAGGGCGAGCTCGAGGCGAGAATCAGTGCAGGAAGGGGCGACGGTTGTTCGGATGCGGGCGTGGGCATGTCGAAAGCGCTCCAGTACTGTTGCAAAAGGGCTGCAAATGATATACTGAGCGGCTATGTCGCGTGATTTTCCCGATTGGATAGACGCGGAGCGCGCCGCCCAGGCCGGGCGCCGGTTCGCCGGCGATGTTCGCATCGAGTGGATGCCGCGCGTCCGCGACCTGCTGGATGCTCCGGCGCCCGACGATGTGATCGAATTCGAGATCGCCGCGTCGCTGGACCGGTCGCCGGGCAGCGGGCATATCGTGCGCCTGGATGTACACGTGTTCGGATCGGTGCCGATGACCTGCCAGCGCACGCTGAAGCGCTACATGCAGCCCATCGACACCCGGTCGGAAGTCGCGGTCGTGGCTTCGGAAGACGAGCTGGCCGGGCTGCCCGAAGAGCTGGAACCGAAACTGGTTCCCGAGGGTCGGCTGAAGCTGGTCGAGCTGGTCGAGGACGAGCTTTTGCTGGCGTTGCCGCTGGTGCCGCGGGACCCCGACAGCGCGCCGGTCGAAAATGCCGGCGACGTCTTCGAGCGCGCCGAGCCCGAGGAAGGCGACAACCCGTTCGCCGAACTGGCGCGGCTGCGCGGGACCGACGACTGAAGGAACGATGAACACGTGAAAGCGCCGGGCTGCACCCGCCGCTTGAACAATCAGAATTGAACGCAACAGACTGGAGATAGCCGAGATGGCCGTACAGAAAAGCAGAAAGACCCCGTCGCGCCGCGGCATGCGCCGTTCGCACGACCGCATCAAGGGCGCTACGTTGTCCGAAGAACGTGCAACCGGTGAAATGCACCGCCGCCACCACGTCAGCGCCGAAGGCTTCTACCGGGGCCGCCAGGTCGTGGAAGTGGCCGAGGAAATTGAAGACGTCGAAGATCCGGAATAACGCGCCCGCACGGGTGTTTTTGACGTGCGCGGCCCGGCACTGGACGCGCCGGAAGCGTTTCTGAGTCGATGAATCGAGTTCAGCGCGAAAGCGGCGTTGCAACCTCTGCTGCGACCCCGCACGCCGGCAGCGGCGACGTGTGCGTGTGCATCGACGCCATGGGCGCGGATTTCGCGCCTTCGGCGGCCGTCCGGGCGGCCCGCCTCGCGCTTGGTCGCGACGAACGTTTGCGCCTGCAGATCGTGGGCGCGACCGATGCGCTGGATCCCGAGCTCGCGAGACTGCCCGCCGGTGTATCGGCGCGCATCCAGCGTATTGCCAGTGTCGAGCACGTGGCCATGGATTCCAGCCCGGCCGAGGCGCTGCGGCACGCGCGTGCTTCCAGCATGGCCGCCGGGCTGGACCGGGTCGCCGGCGGCACGGCCGACGCGCTGGTCAGTGCCGGCAATACGGGTGCTTTGATGGCGCTTGCGCGCTATCGGCTGGGCACGCTGCCCGGCATCGAGCGACCCGCCCTGATGACGGAATTTCCGGTGGTCGGGGGTTCGGCCTGGGTGCTGGACCTCGGGGCCAATATCGGTGTGGACGCCGAACGGCTGACCGAATTCGCCGTGCTGGGCAGCGCAGCGGTCGGCGCGTTGATCGGCCGCCGGCCGCGGGTCGGCTTGCTCAATGTCGGCCGCGAGCCGAACAAGGGGCCGGACGTGGTGCGCGAGGCCGCCCGGCGTTGCGCGGCCACCGACATCGACCTGGTCGGCTTCATCGAGGGCCACGACGTGTTCGGCGGGCAGGCCGACGTGGTGGTGTGCGACGGATTCGCCGGCAATGTGCTGCTCAAGTCGGCCGAGGGCGCGATCGCGATGCTGCTGGGCGAAATCGAAGCGGCCGGGAACAGGATGTTCGCCGGGCCCGGGCTGCGCGGATTCGGCAAGCGAATGCGCCGGGCCTACGATCCGGCCGCCCATAACGGCGCTTCGCTGCTGGGGATCAGTGGTATCGTGATCAAGAGCCACGCGCATGCCTCCGTCGAGGGCGTCGCGCATGCGATTGGAGTCGCCGCGCTGGAAGTGCGTCGCGACATGTTGCCCGAACTCGAGCGTCAGCTCTGGGCAGACGTGTAGGAGATCCGCTCGACATGTACGCAAGAATCATCGGCACCGGGCGATACCTGCCCGAAAAGGTGGTGACCAACGCCGACCTCGAGCAACTGGTCGACACCTCCGACGCGTGGATCCGGGATCGCACCGGCATCCGCGAACGACGCGTGGTGGCCGAGGGCCAGACGACCGGGGACCTGGCCGAGCAGGCCGCGCGCATCGCGCTCGAAGACGCCGGCGTCAAACCTTCCGAGATCGATCTTTTGATCGTGGGCACCACGACGCCCGATCTGGTGTTCCCGTCCACAGCTTGCCTGATCCAGCAGCGGTTGGGGTTGGGCGAGTGCGGCGCATTCGACGTCAACGCCGCCTGCTCGGGCTTCATCTACGCGCTTTCGATCGCGACCCAGTTCATCGAGGCCGGCACCGTCAAGCGGGTGCTGGTCATCGGCGCCGAAACCCTGACGCGCATGCTCGACTGGAGTGACCGTTCGACCTGCGTGCTGTTCGGCGACGGCGCCGGCGCCGCGGTGTTGCAGGCGGATTCCGAACCGGGCGTGCTGTCGACCCACATTCATGCCAATGGCGCTCACGCCGACCTGCTCAGCGTCGAGGTCGGCGTGTCGCGTGGTTTTCTGGCCGAGCCGCGCGGCGGCCTGGCGGTCAAGATGAAGGGCAATGAAGTGTTCAAGGTTGCGGTCAATACGCTGGGCCGCATCGTCGACGAGACGCTGGCCTTCAATAACATGGAAAAGCACGACCTGGACTGGCTGATCCCGCACCAGGCCAACCTGCGCATCATCAAGGCCACGGCGCGCAAGCTGGACATGTCCATGGACCGGGTCGTGGTGACCGTCGACAAGCACGGCAACACTTCGGCCGCCTCCGTACCCATGGCGCTGGATGTTGCGGTGCGCTCGGGCCGCATTCAGCGCGGCGATCACATGCTGCTGGAGGCATTCGGTGGCGGCTTCACCTGGGGTGCGGCGCTGATCCGGTATTGAATCCGGCGCGCAGGAATTCGAACATCCGTATCGGCACTCGGCAATAACCAATAACAAGACTTGTTCCGCAGCATTTCGGGGAAGAACGATCATGACGAAAACAGCCGCCATCTTTCCGGGCCAGGGTTCGCAGCGCGTCGGCATGCTCGCCGAGCTTGCCGGCGAAAGCGACCTGGTGCGCGCCACCTTTGACGAGGCCTCGCGCGCGATCGGTCGTGATCTATGGCAGCTGGTGGCCGAAGGGCCGGCCGAACAACTCAACCAGACCCGCTGGACCCAGCCGGCGATGCTCGCCGGCGATATCGCGGTCTGGCGGGTATATTGCGAGCGCGGCGGGGAAATGCCTCTGGCCATGGCCGGCCACAGCCTGGGCGAATATGCCGCTCTGGTCGCGGCCGGGGCCATGGCGCTGGGCGACGCCGCCGCGGTGGTTCACGAGCGCGGCCGCCTGATGCAGGCGGCCGTGGCCGAAGGCGAGGGCGCGATGGCCGCCATCCTGGGCTTGGATGACCTGCAGGTCGAGAAGTTCTGCGCCGATTCGGATCCGGCCCGGCCCGTGGTCGCGGCCAACTACAACTCGCCCGGTCAACTGGTCATCGCCGGCAGCCGGACCGGCGTCGAACAAGTCCTCGAGCGATGCAGGCGGGCCGGCGCCAGGCGCGCGATGCTGTTGCCGGTCAGCGTGCCCGCGCACAGTCCGCTGATGACGCCGGCGGCCGCCGGCCTCGAGCAAGCGCTGGAAAGCGTCGAGATCGGCCCGCCGGTCCGCCCGGTGCTGCACAATGTGGATCTGCAGCCGCGCGAAGACGCGGATTCGATTCGTCAGGCGCTGGTCGATCAGCTCACCCGTCCGGTCCCGTGGACGGGTACCATTCGCGAAATGGTCGCGCGCGGCGCGACGACGTTTCTCGAATGCGGGCCCGGGCGCGTGCTTTCGGGACTGGGCAAGCGCATCCAGCGCGATGCCGACTGGCTGGCGCTGGAATCCGGCGAGGGCATCGTGCAGGCGCTGGAAACGCAATAAGGCGACCGCTCGATGAGTCACACGACAGCTGCAGGGAAGCCATGAACACGCCAGACATGCCGGAATCCTTTCGCGTCGACGGCCAGGTCGCGCTGGTCACCGGCGCCAGCCGCGGCATCGGCGCTGCGATCGCCGATATGCTCAAGGCCAATGGTGCGGACGTTTTCGGAACCGCCACCAGCGACGGCGGCGCAGAAGCGATCAGCGGGCGGCTTGGCGAAGGCCGCGGACTGGTGCTGGACGTGTGCGATGCCGAAGCGGCCCCGGCGCTGGTCAAGGCCGTTGCCGAGCGGGCGTCGGCGCCGACCATCCTGGTCAACAACGCTGCCGTGACGCGCGATCAGCTGCTGATGCGGCTCAAGGACGCGGACTGGGAGGAAGTGCTGAACACCAATCTGACCGGTGCCATGCGGCTTTCCCGGGCCTGCCTGAAGGGCATGCTCAAGGCGCGCGGCGGGCGTATCATCGCGATCTCGTCGGTGGTCGGTTACAGCGGCAACGCGGGCCAGGCCAACTACGCCGCGGCCAAGGCCGGGCTGGCCGGGTTCTCGCGTTCGCTGGCCCACGAGGTCGCCGCGCGCGGAATCACCGCGAACGTGGTCGCGCCCGGCTTCATCGATACCGACATGACGCGCGCGCTGGAGGACGAGCAGCGCGAGCGCCTGACCGGCACCATTCCGCTCGGGCGCCTCGGTCAGCCCGCCGACGTCGCCGCGGCGGTGGCCTGGCTGGCCAGTCCGGCGGCCGGTTACGTGACCGGTCAGACGATTCATGTCAACGGCGGAATGTATATGACATGAGTTCTGTAAAAGTTATATAGGATGTTGGTTTCATTGGAAAAAAATGGAATCAACTTGTTGCAACCCGAAACCGGTTGTCCGGTAAACTGGAAGCCGCGGCATTTGTTACCTACAATGTGCGCGCTTTCTTCAACCCATAGAGGAAAAGACTGATGAGCTCCATTGAAGAACGGGTCAAGAAAATCGTTGTTGAGCAGCTTGGCGTAAAGGAAGAAGAAGTCACGCCCAGCGCTTCGTTCGTCGACGACCTGGGGGCCGACTCCCTGGATACGGTCGAGCTGGTGATGGCACTGGAAGAGGAGTTCGAGTGCGAGATCCCCGACGAGGAAGCCGAAAAGATCACCACCGTTCAGCAGGCCGTCGACTACGTCAAGTCCACGGTCGAAAAGTAACTCCCCGCCCGTGTACGGATCTGGATTGAAGCATGCAGGGTGAGCGCCGGATCGTGGTCACCGGGCTGGGGTGCGTCAGCCCGGTAGGCAATGACATTGCCACGGCCTGGGACAATATCGTGAATGGCCGCAGCGGCATCGGGCCGCTGACCGAGGTCGATGCGGACAAGTTCAGCTGCAAGATCGCCGGCGAGGTTCGCGACTTCGACGTCGGCCGGTACCTTGCGCCCAAGGATGCGCGCAAGTCCGATCCCTTCATTCACTACGGGGTCGCGGCGGCGGTTCAGGCCATCGAGGATGCCGGTCTTCCCGAAACGCCCGAAGACGCGACCCGCTACGGGGTCGCCATCGGTTCGGGCATCGGCGGCATCAAGACCATCGAGGACACCTACCAGACCTATATGGATTCGGGTCCGCGCCGGATTTCGCCGTTTTTCGTGCCGGGCTGCATCATCAACATGGTCGCCGGGCAGATCTCGATTCGATACGGGTACCAGGGTCCGAACATTTCCATCGTCACCGCTTGTACCACCGGAACTCACAATATCGGCGATGCCGCGCGCCTGATCGCCTATGGTGATGCCGACGTGATGGTGGCCGGCGGCGCCGAGTACGGCACCACGCCCACCGCGATGGGCGGATTCTGCGCGGCCAAGGCCCTGTCGAAGCGCAACGACGAACCACAGGCCGCCAGCCGGCCCTGGGACCAGGATCGCGACGGTTTCGTGCTCGGCAACGGCGCCGGCATCGTGGTGCTGGAGGAACTGGAGCATGCGCGCAGTCGCGGCGCCCGGATCTACGCCGAGCTCAAGGGATTCGGCATGTCGGGCGATGCATATCACATCACATCGCCGCCCGAAGGGGGCGAGGGTGCGGCCCGCTGCATGGCCTCGGCCATCCGGGATGCCGGCCTGGACCCGTCGGATATCGATTATGTCAACGCCCATGGGACATCGACGCAGCTCGGCGACCGGGCCGAAATCGACGCCGTGCGCGCGACGTTCGGCGAGCATGCCGGTTCGATGATGGTGAGCTCGAGCAAGTCCATGACCGGGCACCTGCTGGGTGCGGCCGGCGGGGTGGAGGCGATCGTGACCATCCTTGCCCTGCACCACGGCGTGGTTCCACCCACGATCAACCTCGAACGGCCCGACGCGGCCTGCAGGGGAATCGACCTGGTGCCGGGGAGCGCGCGCGAAGCGCCCATTCAGGTGGCCATTTCCAATTCGTTCGGCTTTGGAGGCACCAACGGCACGGTCCTGTTTGCCCGCGCGTGAGCGACCACCGACGACTCGCCGCGCGGCCGGACCTTCTGGCCGTCCACCGCAACGACCCCCAAACCTGGCCGTACCTGCTCGATAGTGCCAGCCGCGGCGGCGGGCTGGGTCGATGGTCGATCCTGATGCGGGCCGATCCGGCCAGCTCGCCCATCGTCGCCTTTTCCGAAGCGGACCAGGCTTTTCTTCCGCGCCTGGAGCGCGCCGTGGCGGGCGAGCGCGGCGCCCAGCCTGGCGCGCTCCCGTTCGAGGGCGGCTGGTTCGTCTATCTCGGATATGAGCTGGTCGGCGAAATCGAACCGAAACTGCGGCCGCGCGCGATTCCGGATGGTACGCCCAGGGCGCTCGCGCAACGCTGCAACGCCGCGCTGATCCTCGACCATCAGACCGGTCAGTCATTCGCGGTGGCCGAGCGGCCGGATGTTCTCCGGGCATGCGTGGAGACGGCGCGAAGCACGCCGCCCTTGCCGGATCCGCCGGCCGGACTTGCGCTGCCGGCGATGCAGGCCGACGACGGGGCGCAATTCATGCGCGGCGTCGAGCGGATTCGCGAATACGTGCTGGCCGGCGATGTCTTCCAGGTCAACCTGTCGCGCGCCTGGCTCGGACGTACCAGCATCGCGCCGGACCCGGTCGACGTGTATCGCCGGCTGGCCACCAGCAACCCCGCACCGTTCGCCGGGCTGGCCCGACTGCCGGGCGGCACGCTGCTTTCGTCCTCGCCCGAGCGGCTGATTTCGGTGCATGGCCGGACCATAGAGGCGCGCCCGATCGCGGGCACCCGGCCCCGGGGCGCCTCGGCGGCCGATGACCGCGCGCTTTCAGAAGAGTTGCTCGAAAATCCCAAGGAGCGGGCCGAGCACATCATGCTTATCGACCTCGAGCGCAACGACCTGGGGCGGGTCTGCGAACCCGGGTCGGTGGAGGTCGACGAGCTGATGATCCTGGAAAGCTACGCCCATGTCCACCACATCGTGTCCAATATCAGGGGGCGACTGTATTCGGATGTTTCCCCGGCCGACGTGATCGGCGCCTGCTTTCCCGGCGGCACGATTACCGGCTGTCCGAAAGTGCGCTGCATGGAGATCATTGCCGAACTCGAAACCGCCGGTCGTGGTTTCTATACGGGTTCGATGGGCTATCTGAACCTGGATGGGCGCATGGACCTGAACATCCTGATCCGCAGCATGCTGGTCGACGAGCGCGGCATCCGCTTCCGCACCGGCGCCGGCATCGTGGCCGATTCCGAGCCGGCCGCCGAACTGGCCGAGACCGAGGCCAAGGCTCGCGGCCTGGTGCGGGCGCTCAATCCATGAAGCGTCTCCCGTGACCCGGTGGCTGGTCAACGGCGTGCCGGACGCGCTGGTTCCGCCAACCGACCGGGGGCTGCTCTACGGCGACGGACTGTTCGAAACCATTGCTTTTCACGGTGGCAGAAGTGCGCTTTGGCGGCTGCACATGGTGCGCCTGGCCGAAGGCTGTCGGCGGCTCGGTCTGCCGCCGCCCGATCCGGAGTTGCTGGCCGAAGAATGCCGCGCGCTGCTCGCCGGGACTGCCCACGCCGTGATTCGCCTGGGGATCACGCGCGGTAGCGGCGGGCGTGCCTATTTTCCGCCGGAAAGTCCCGAACCCACTCGGATCATGGTCCGGCGCGAATTTCCCGCCGATATCGACGCGCAGCGTGCGCGCGGAATCGCGATGCGCACCAGTCCGATCGCGCTGGCCGCCGGACCGCCGGCAACCGATCACCTGGGCGGCATCAAGCACAGCAGTCGGCTCGAACAGGTCCTGATCGCCGCAGACTGCATGGATCATGCGGCCGACGAAGCGCTGGTGCTCGACGCCGAGGGCATGATCGTCGAAGGGCTGGCGGGCAATATCGTGTTGGTCCGCGCCGGGGAAATGATCGCACCCGGGCCGCATCCCGCGGCGGTCGCCGGTGTGGGCCTTGAGTGGCTGCGGCGTGCGGCCGGCCCGGCGCTGAGCGAACGCCCGGTGGCCGCTGCACAGCTGCAGGGGGGCGATTCGCTCTGGGTGATAAACTCGGTGCGTGGCCCGTGCCGGGTGCGCACGCTCGACGGGCGTGAACTGGCGCCGGATTCCAGGCTGGCCGGGTGGCAGCGGCGGTGGTTTGAAGAAATCGAGAAATGATTCGCAAAATATTTATTTCATTAATTTTTATTGCTTCCATGTTGGCGCTTCTAGCGGTCATGGCGTGGCGCGACTACCGCGCCTTTGCCGAACGCCCAATGGCCGTGTCGGGGGATACGATTGTCTGGGTTCGACCGGGTGCGTCGCTCGGGTCGGTGGTCGCGACGCTGGCGCGGCTCGGGCTGGCCGAGCCGCACTGGAAGTGGCGTTTGCTGGGCCGGCTTCAACAGCCGGTCATCAAGGCCGGCGAATACCGCTTGCAGGTCGGGGAGACGCCGGCGCAACTGCTCGCCCGCATGGATCGCGGCGACGTGGTTCGGCACCGATTCACCATCGTCGAGGGCTGGAATTTCGCCCGCCTGCGTGACGAACTGGCGGACGATTCGCGCATCGGTGCGGCGGTCGCGACGCTGGAGCCGGAGGCCTTGATGCAGCGGCTCGGTTGCGACGCCTGTTTTGCCGAGGGCTGGTTTCTGCCCGAGACCTACCAGTTCGTGCGTGGCGATCGAGACCTGGACCTGCTGGCGCGCGCGCACCGCGCGATGCGGCGCGAGCTCGAACGGGCGTGGGCCCAGCGCGCGCCGGATCTTCCGCTCGAGACGCCGGAGGGATTGCTGGTGATGGCCTCGCTGGTCGAGCTCGAGGCGGTCGTGGCCGAGGAGCGGGCGCAAGTCGCCGGCGTGTTCGTGCGCCGGTTGCGGCGCGGCATGCGCCTGCAGACCGATCCGACGGTGGTCTACGGCATTACCGGCGAATTCGACGGCCGGATTCGACGGGTGCACCTGAGAACCGACCACCCCTGGAACACCTATACCCGCGGTGGTCTGCCGCCGACGCCGATTGCGTTGCCGGGTAGTGCAGCCATTCGTGCCGCGGCCCGACCGGCCGACGGCGACGCGCTCTACTTTGTCGCGCGCGGAGACGGAACCCACAAGTTTTCGGCCACGCTGGCCGAGCACAACCGCGCCGTGGCGCGCTACATCCTGGGCCGGGAATGAGCGAACACTCGAAAGGACGGATGATCTGCCTGGAGGGCGGCGAAGGCGCGGGCAAGTCGACCGCGCTGGAGCGGGTCCGCGACTGGCTGGAAAGGCGGGGCCGGAAGACTTTGGTCACGCGCGAGCCGGGCGGCACGCCGGCGGCCGAAAAGATCCGCAAGCTGCTGCTGGATCCACAGACCGGCGACATCGACCCGATGACCGAATTGCTGTTGATGTTCGCCGCGCGCCGGGAGAACGTTGTCGATCGGATCCGGCCGGCGCTGGCCGAAGGCGTCGACGTGATCTGCGATCGCTTCACCGATGCCAGCTATGCCTACCAGGGGGGTGGGCGCGAGCTCGGGCCGACCCCGGTGGATCTGCTGGCCGGCCTGGTACATCCGGGGCTGACGCCCGACCTGGTGCTCGTGCTCGACGTGCCGGTGGAAATCGGCCTGGAGCGCATCAAGCAGCGCAGGGGCGGGCCGGACCGCTTCGAGGGTGGTCGCAAGGCCTTCCTCGAGCGCGTGCGCAACGCCTACCTGGACCGTGCAAGGGCCCATCCGGACCGATACGTCGTGGTCGATGCCAGCAGTGATATCGAACACGTCGGCGCGGCCATCCGCGCGACGCTGGAGAATCGCCTGGGATGAGGATTCACCCATGAGCAATTCCTATCCATGGCTGGACATCGAGCGCCAGTCGCTGAACCAGGCGCTGGACGAACAACGGCTGGGGCATGCGCCGCTGTTCCTGGGCTCGCCCGGCGTGGGCAAGCGCGTGCTGGCCGAATGGCTGGTGCGGCGAATCATGTGCCTTGAGCCGTTCGAAGGCGAGCCCTGTGGCGAATGCCATGCCTGCAGCCTCATGGCCGGCGGCGCGCATCCGGACCTGTTCCGGCTCGAACTGCTGGAGGACAAGAACGAAATCCTGGTCGATCAGGTGCGCGATTTCATTGCCTCGCTTTCGCTCACCCCGTCCGTCGGCAATCGCCGCGTGGGCATGATCGTGCCGGCCGACCGGCTCAACCGGAACGCGGCCAACGCGCTGCTCAAGACGCTCGAGGAGCCGTCCGGCGAGGTCTGGCTGGCGTTGGTCACGGACAACGAGGACCGATTGCCGGTGACCGTGACCAGCCGCTGCCAGCGCCGCTACGTCGCCGTGCCGGATCCGGCGACGGCCATGGCGTGGCTGTCCGAACGGCACGCCGACCGCGATCGCAGGGATTGCGAACTGGCGCTGGAACTGGCCGACGGCGCGCCGCTGCTGGCCGACGCGTGGCTATCCGGCGCCGGCCTGGAAATCGGGCTTGCGATTCGCGACGGCCTCGGTGCGGTATTGAACGGGCGCGCGGACGAAACGGCGCTGATCGCGCAGTGGCAGGAAACGCCGGCCGAGAGTTGGCGCTGGTTGGCTCGATTCAGTCAACTCTGGCTGCACGGCGTGCTGGCATCGCCCCCGGCGGTGCTGGCCGAAGCGCCGATTCCCGCGGCTGGCCAAGGCGCCGAAAGGGTGCTGGAGGAGTGCTGGAAGCAGGCCCTGGAAGGCGGCCGCCTGGCCGGTCGGCCCGTGCGTCAGGACTGGCTGCTGCAGTCCTGGTTGAGCGAGTGGCGCAAGCTTGCAGCCGGCGGGTGAACGGATTGCAGCTGGCGATTCGACGTTGATTTCCGGTACACTTCTGCCAGAAACGATCGATTCAAAGGGTGGAAGTCATGGCTCAAAAAGGGATTCTTTCGCACAGCATCGACGACAAGCAGGAACTGTATCGCTGCTACATGCCGTTCCTGCTCAACGGCGGGCTGTTCATCCCCACGCGCAAGCGCTTCCGCCTGGGCGACGAGGTGCTGGTGCTGCTTACGCTGATGGACGAGGAGCGCATGGCCATCCCGGGGCGGGTGGCGTGGCTGACGCCGCACGGCACGACCAGGGCCGCCGGCAACAGCGGCGTGGGCGTCCAGTTCCAGGACACGGCCGAGGGCGAGCAGGCCCAGAGCCGCATCGCCTCCGAACTGGCCGGCATGCTGGAATCGGACCGTCCGACCCGCACGCTTTGACAAGTGCCGGTCGCGTGATCGGCTGATTCGCGGCGCATGAGCACTCCCGGAACCCCGGCCGGCCCGCATCGACCGCTGGCCGACCTGCTGCGTCCACGCACCTTCGACGAAGTCGTCGGCCAGGATCAATTGCTTGGCCAGGACGGGCCGTTGCGCAAGATGATCGAGGCGGGCCGGGTGCTGCCGCTGGTCTTCTGGGGCCCGCCGGGGTCCGGCAAGACCACGCTGGCCCGGCTCTTGGCCGGCGTCAGCGACCTGCACTTCGAACAGCTCTCGGCGATCTTCTCCGGCGTGGCGGATCTCAAGAAGGTATTTGCCGCCGCCCGCAAGCGGCGCGAGGCCGGGCAGGGCACGCTATTGTTCGTCGACGAGATCCATCGCTTCAACCGCGCCCAGCAGGACAGCTTCCTGCCGGTGGTCGAGGATGGCACCATCGTGCTCGTCGGGGCGACCACCGAGAACCCGTCCTTCGAGCTCAACGGCGCCCTGCTGTCCAGGCTCAAGGTGTTGGTCGTCGAACGGCTCGACCAGGCCGGGCTGAAGAAGCTCGTGGCACGCGCCGAGCGCCACATCGGGCGCACCCTGCCGCTGAGCGAATCGGCGCGCGAGACGCTGATTTCGCTGGCCGACGGCGACGGCCGTTACCTGATCAACACCATCGAGACCGTGGTCGACCTGGCCGATCCGGACAAGCCGCTGGAGACCGAGGCGCTGCTGCGACTGACCCAGCAGCGCTCGCCGAGCCACGATCGCGCCGGCGACCAGCACTACAACCTGATCTCGGCGCTGCACAAGGCCATGCGTGCCTCGGACGTGGACGCCTCGCTGTACTGGCTGGCGCGAATGTTCGCCGGCGGCGAGGACGTCAAGTACATCCTGCGCCGGCTGGTGCGCTTTGCCAGCGAAGACGTCGGCCTGGCCGACCCGAACGCGCTGGTCCAGGCGCTGGCGGCGCGCGACGCGTTCGAATACCTGGGCAGCCCGGAGGGTGAGCTGGCGGTGGTTCAGGCGGTGGTCTATCTTTCCACCGCGCCGAAGTCCAATGCCCTCTACACCGCCGAAACCGCCGCCAACCGGGCGGCGAAGCGCCACGGCTCGCTGCCGCCGCCGGCCAACATACTGAACGCGCCCACGGCCATGATGAAGGACCTCGGCTACGGCGAGGGCTACGTCTACGACCACGAGGCCGAGCACGGCTTCTCGGGCCAGAACTGTTTCCCCGAATCGATGCCCCGCCAGCACTTCTATCGGCCCGTCGAGCGCGGCTTCGAGCGCGACGTCAACCGTCGCCTCGCCTACTGGGAAAAGCTTCGCCGCTCGAAATGAAAGCTGGTCCCGAAGCCCGGACAAGCAAGGCGCGCCAACGAAGCACTCGCGTCGTCCCGGAATTGCTGCAAGCGATATCCGGGACCTTGGGAATCTCGCACCGTACCGGCCTTGTCGCGCCGTAACGAGAACCCGGATCACGCTCAGCGCGTCCGGGATGACGGACAGACCTGGTTGTGGCGCTGATGAAAAACAGGCCGTCCATCCCCATCTAAAGGGCGGCTACCGAGTAGAGTTACAGCATGGAATTCAAAGATTACTACAAGGTCATGGGCGTCGAGCCCGACGCCAGTGCCGAGGACATCAAGCGCGCCTATCGCAAGCTGGCCCGCAAATATCATCCTGACGTCAGCGAGGATCCCAACGCCGAGGACCGCTTCAAGGAAATCGGCGAAGCCTACGAGGTCCTGAAGGATCCGGCCAAGCGCGAGGAATACGATCAGTTGCGCAAGGGCGGCTGGCGCGGCGGCGAGGAATTCCGTCCGCCGCCGGGCTGGGGCGGCGCAGATGGCCGCGGCGGCGCCGGCGGCTTCGACTTTTCCGGCTTCGGCGACGGCGGCGGGTTCGGCGCCGAGGACGCCGGCGGCTTCAGCGACTTCTTCGAATCGCTGTTCGGCGGTGGCGGTCGGCAGCGGCGTGCGCACAAGGGCGCAGACGTGCGCGCCCGGGTCGAGATCGATCTGGAAACCGCTTACGCCGGCGGCACGCGCAGGATCAGCCTGGAGCGCCCCGAGCGTGCGCCCGACGGCTCGGTGCAGCGCAAGGTCCGCAGCATGGACGTCAAGATTCCCGCCGGCATGACCGAAGGCCGCCAGATCCGGCTGGCCGGCAAGGGCGACCCCGGTCCGGGCAACGCGCCCGCTGGCGATCTTTACCTGGAAATCCACATCACTCCGCACCGGCTGTTCGAAGTCGACGGCAAGGATGTTCACCTGACGCTGCCGCTCGCGCCGTGGGAAGCCGCGCTTGGCGCGAAGGTATCCGTACCGACGCTGGCCGGCAAGGTCGAGATGAACATTCCGGCCGGCGCCACGTCGGGTCAGCGCCTGCGGCTGAAGGGCCGCGGTCTGCCGGGCAAGCCGGCCGGCGATCAGTACGCGCTGCTCAAGATCGTGGCGCCGAAGCCCGAAAACGATGCGCAGCAAAAATCCTACGAGCAAATGCGTGATACTTTTGATTTCGATCCGCGTGCGGGGATGGAGGCGAAGGCATGAGCGAGCAACGCCCACCCATTGAAGCCATCGACGTCGAGGAACCCGAGGTGCTGACCCTGCATCAGGTCTGCAGCATCCTGGAACTGCGCAGCGAAGTCGTCTGCGAGTGGGTTGCCGAAGGCGTGGTCGAGCCTTCCGGCGAGCGCCTGGGCGAATGGCGTTTCGCGCCCGGTCAGATCGAACGCGCCCGCCGTGCAAGAAGACTGCAGCAGGATCTGGAGCTCAACACCGAGAGTCTGCCGCTGGTGCTGGACCTGCTCGGCGAACTGGAGCAGTTGCGCGCCCGGCTGAGGCTGTTCGAAAAGCGCTTCCTGGAGTGATTCGCGTCCGGCCCGAAGCCGGATGCTGATCGGCATGGCACACCAGGTCGCCCAATGAGCATGGAGAGCGGCCACCGCGACCCGCACGCCGGGCTGATCCTCGAGGCGCATCCGCTGCGCGTGCTGCGCGCAATGGCCGTGCCGGCCGTGATGATGATGCTGATGTTCGGCCTGAACTCGGTCATGGATGCCGTCTACATCGGGCAGCTGCTGGGTCAACAGGCGCTGGCCGGGGTATCGCTGGCCTTTCCGGTCACGCAGGTCACGCTGGGCCTCGGTTCGCTGGCCGGCATCGGTGGCGGCGTGGTGCTGTCGATCGCAATCGGAAAGGGCGACCAGGATACTTTGAGAAAACTGCCCGGCACCTGCCTCGGTATCGCACTGGCAATGTCCGGGTTATACGCGTTGCTGGGTGTCGGCTTCACCGAACCGCTGGTCCGTGGAATGGGCGCGCGGGGCGAACTGGTGCCGATTGCCGCCGATTACCTGTGGGCTCATTCGGCCGGCGGCTTCGCGGCCATCGGCGGGCTGACCCTGAACATGCTTCTCAGGGGCGAGGGCAAGATGGGGCTGGCGGCCAGGTACATGGCCACCGGCCTCGCGGCCAACCTGATCCTGACGCCGCTGTTCATCGCCGTTTTCGGCTGGGGCGTGGCGGGCGCGGCCTGGGCCACCAACGCCGGCGCGCTGCTCGGCGGCGGCCTGGTCTGGCTGCGCTTCGCACGCGGTCGCGCCAGCTACGAGGTCGACGCCCGGCACATCGGCCTGCCGCGCGCGCTGGCCGGGCGCATCACGAAGTTCGGCGTGCCGGCAATGATCTCGTCGTCCATGGGCATCGTGCAGGCGATCGTCGTGTTCAACATGCTGTCTCGCATCGGCACCGAGGAAGACATCGCGTTCTACGGCGCGGCCTGGCGCGTAATGCTGTTCATGCTGACCCCGCTGTTCGGCCTGATGCGCGCGTTCCAGCCGGTCGCCGGCATCAACTACGGCGCCGGCCGCTGGGACCGGGTCAAGCTCAACTACTGGACCTTCGTCGCCGCCGGCACCATCATGGTGCTGCCCATCTGGCTGGGCATGGGCCTGTATCCCGAAACGACGCTGTCGGTCATGCTGCCCGGCGTCGAGTTCGTGCCCGAAGACCTGCACCGCTTCCGCATCCTCATCCTCGTGCTGCCGGTCCTGCCGCTGGTCTTCACCGCGCTCAGCCTGCTGCCGGCCATCGAACAGCCGGGCAAGGCCACCATGGTCTCGGTGACCCGACAGTTATTGCTCTACGTGCCCGTCATGCTCATCGTCCCGCCCATGGTCGGCATCTCCGGCATCTATTACGGCGCCACCGCCATCGACTTCGCCTGCGCGATGTGGCTGCTGGTGATCGTCCTGATTGCATTCAAGCAAGGCCCCGGCGAACCCGGCGCGGGCGCCGGCCGCGTCATCGGCCCCAGCGATCCATGGCGGGCCGGGGCGCCGGTGAGGGGCTAGGGC
>JAGXKW010000088.1 GCA_018334995.1 Wenzhouxiangellaceae bacterium | reverse complement strand
TTCGATAGTTCCGGCCATTCTATCGCGACTGGATGGGGAATCAAGTTCGCGGACAATGTGCCGGACGGCAGACTGATCCACCGTCTTTTCTTGATCATTAAAGTGCCTGAATACGAGGCGCAAGTCCAGTTGTGACCGACGAGCGGTCGATTTTGCGTGCCGGGCGGTATTTCCTGCCCACCCCAACGCCGTTTGTTGGGCAGCGGGCGTCGAACGCGGCGAAACGTTGTGTCCGGCATGTGTCAGGCCTGGCCCGGCGTGCGATCGGGCGATGATCGCGTGGACAAACCCTTGGTCCGCCCTACGCTATAATCGCGACCCGAGTCACGCCCGCCCCGGCGCGGGTGGTGTGCAAACCGCATTTTTTCGAGGAACAAGCGTGAGCGAGCAAGACGACCAGATTTTTCTCAAGCGCTTCAGCCTGATCATCGCGGGGCTGGCGATTTTCGCCGTGCTGATCGTTGGCCTGGCCATGACGATGAATGACAGGCTTGCTGTCAGCGAGAGCACCGCCAGCGGACCGGCGACGCTCGAGCGCATCAAGCCCGTCTTTGCCGTCTACGCCGGCGAGACCGGCCGGGCCGCGGCGATGGCGGCGGCCGAGGAAGCCGCCGCAAGCGGCGGGGGTCAGCAGGTGGCGTTCGACGGCAGCACCGACGGCGAAATGATCTACAACAACGTCTGCCAGGCCTGCCATATGGCCGGGGCCGCGGGCGCGCCGCAGCTGGTCGCGGCACAGTGGGAAGAGCGCCTGCCGCAGGGCGAGGACACGCTGGTCCAGCACGCGATCAACGGTATCGGTGCAATGCCGGCCAAGGGCGGTCGTTCGGATCTGACCGACGAACAGGTGCGTGCTTCGGTCGAGTACATGCTCGCCGAGATCGAGTAACGGTCTTCGTTTCCTAGCTGGCGGTCACGCGCCCGTTTTCGACGAAAGTGCGGGCACGCGCCTGCAGCCACGGAAATATTTCTCTGAACGTCCGCTCGATTTCCGGCGCCATGCGGTCGAGCAGCTGCGCGCCGTCGGCCAGTGGCCCCGGGCGGCCGTGGCGCGCCGCCAGCCGGGCGAAGATGTCGTCGAGCATCGCGCGCTCGTCGTAGCGCGTCCATAGGCCGACTTCCCGCGCCCAGATCGAGAATCGCACCAGGCGCGCCGGCAATTCCGCCCGCCGCGCGGCCAGCAGCACGTCGATCTCGCGCGCGAACGTTGCCAGTGGAACTGCGTGATACCGGTGCCAGTTGCGCACCAGCATCGCATCGAACAGCACGTCCAGGATGACCCCGCTGTAGCGGCGCCACCCGGGGCCGCTGCGCGCGCGCAGTTCGACCACCGCCGGGTGCGAATCCGACCAGGAATCGATCTTGCGGTGCAGGCGCACGCCGCGAGCAATTTCGGGCGGCAGCGCGTCCAGCGCCGCCGTGCCCTTGACGTGGTCGCCGAGAAACGCGCCCAGGCGGTGATCCGGGTGCGGTCCGGCCAGCAGTACGTGCGCCAGGTGGTTCATCGCGGATTCATGCTGCCTTCGCGCTGCGCACGGGGTTGTTCAGGGTTTCGCCGGTGCCATGGGTGCGGAGGCGGCAGCGGGCTTGTATACTCGCGACAACAGGCGAGGCGAGTGATCCTTGACCAGCAGCTTCGAATTTTCGGGAGTGGAACATGAGCAGAGCATATACATGGTGGATAGCAATCCTGGCGATTGCCCTGGCATCCGGTCCGGCGCTGGCGCAGCCCATCTACAAGACCGTCGACGAAAACGGCAACGTCGTCTACAGTGACACGAATCCCGACGGCGAAGGTGTCGCCGTCACGCTCAAGGAACTGTCGGTGGTCGAGCCGGCGAGAATTGAGCAGCCGCAGGCCGGAGAGACCCCTTCCGACGCCGCCCAGGAACCATCGGCCGAAGCCGCCGACGTCGGGCTTCGCATTCTTTCCCCGCAGTCCGAAGAGACGATCTGGAATACCGCCTACGTCCTTTCCGTTCAGGTCGGCGCGACCGGGGCGCTTCCCGAAGGCACCGAGCTGGCCTATCTCGTCGACGGCGAAGTCAAGCAGACCAGCCGTTCGACCAGCGTCCAGCTCGACGAAGTGTGGCGCGGCGAGCACCAGCTCAGCGTGGAGCACCGGGGCCCCGACGGGCGCGTGCTGGGCACTGCCGGGCCGGTGACCTTCTTCATGCGGCAGGGCTCCGCCAACCCGTAATTCACGCCGGATCGCCGGATTCCGGGCGGCGAGATGCGCTGAAAATGCGTGCGCTTCGCAGCCCGCGCAAGCCGGAATCGAGGCCGGCCGCATTGGGTTATCATGCGCGTCCTTATTCGGGTTTGAAGCCTTGAAATGAACCAGCAGAAGCCGACCGACCCCAAAGCGTTTCCGAGCGAGCAGACCGAGTTTTTTCTCGGCGGCCCGGCCGGGCGTCTGGAGTGCATCGCCGACGTGCCCGAGCCGGATGTCGCGCGTGCGGCCACGGCGGTATTGTGTCACCCGCATCCGCAGCACGGCGGCACCATGCGCAACAAGGTGGTCACCATCATGGAGCGCGCGCTGCGCGAATCGGGGCTGGCCACGGTGCGCTTCAACACCCGCGGCACCGGCGACAGCGAGGGCAGCTTCGACGACGGCAACGGCGAGCTCGACGACCTGCTGGCCGTGATCGACTGGGTGCGCGAGACCCGGCCCGACGACGACTTGTGGCTGGGCGGCTTTTCGTTCGGCGCCTGGATCACTCTGCGCGCGGCGCAGGACCGGCCGGTGCGCATGCTGATCACGATCGCCCCGCCGGTAGAGCGCTACGGCTTCGCCGAGCTCATGCCGCCCAACTGTCCGTGGCTGGTGGTGCAGGGCGACGAGGACGAAGTGGTCTCGCCCAAGGCGGTGTTCGACTGGGTCGAGAAACTCGACAAGCAGCCCGAGCTGGTGGTGATGGATGGCAGCGGCCATTTCTTCCACCGCCGCCTGATGGATCTGCGGGGTTTGATCAAGAATGCAGTGCAGAACCACCTACCCTGAACCGCCGCAAAACTACTGCGCGTGCGCCTGACGGCGTCCGACGGCGCTCGGAATGACTGAGATGGAATCGTTTCGATCCGCCGGCGCGGCCGGCCCCGCCGGGCGCTACCAGGCGCTGGTCGACGCCGGCAAGCTCAAGTTCGACGAGCGCCAGGAGCACGTCGCCGAAGCCCTGCAGCACTGTCACGACGCAGTTGTCAAGCATACCGGCGGCTGGTTCAGGCGGCCTCAGCGGGTGCCCGGGGTCTACATCCACGGCGGCGTCGGCACCGGCAAGACGCTTTTGATGGACCTGTTCGTGCAGGCGCTGCAAACCGCCGGCGTTTCGGTCGAGCGCGCGCACTTTCACCGGTTCATGGACGACGTGCACACCCGGCTCAAGCAGCTGGGCAATCGCAGCAGCCCGCTTTCCGAGATCGCCGCCGCCCAGCGCAAGCGCGCGCGGGTGCTGTGCTTCGACGAGTTCCACGTCGAGGACATTGCCGACGCAATGCTGCTCGGCGAGCTTTCCACCCAGTGGTTCGAGCGCGGCGTCACGCTGGTGGCCACCAGCAACCAGGCGCCCGACCGGCTGTATGCCGAGGGTCTGCAGCGCCGGCGCTTCGAGCCGGCCATCGAAAACATCGAGGCCAACTGCAGGGTCGTCGAGCTCGACGCGGCCGAGGACTTCCGGCTGCGCGAGCTCGAGCGCCATCCGACCTGGTACGTGCCGGCCGACGAGGAAAACGAACGCCTGCTGGCCGCCGAATTCGAGGCGCTGTGCCCGGATCAGCCCGTCAGCACCGGGCACCTGGACGTGCGCGGCCGCGAACTGCCCATCCGCAGGCGCTCCGGTTCGCTGCTGTGGGCCGATTTCGCCGACCTGTGCGAGGGCCCGCGCTCGGCGTCGGACTACATCGAGCTGTCCTACCGCTTTTCGACGCTGATCGTCAGCAACATCCCGGTCCTCGACGACGATCGCAACAACGCCGCGCGCCGGTTCATCCATCTCGTCGACGAGTGCTACGACCATGCCGTCAAGCTCATCGCCACCGCCGAAGCCCCGATCGAGCGGATCTACACCGGCAATCGGCTGGCCGATCCGTTCCAGCGGACGATTTCGCGGCTGGTGGAGATGCAGAGCAAGGAATATCTGTCACTCGCGCATAGATCGTAGCGTCTGTGGGAGCGGTATTCGACCGCGACCGGCCGCCGCAGTAAACGCCCCGGCAGAAAAAAACCTGCCGGTTGGTGCCCCGTCGCGAAGCGAGGGGTTCTCAGGTGCCGATCTTGGCGGGATCGGCGACCGAGGGAAGTGCCGCAAGATCGGTGCCTGAGGACCCCGCAGCCGTGGCGGCGGTCCAAGCGGCGGGTCATAAAAAAGGCCCCGGGAGAGGGAGGAACCCGGGGCCTTAGAGTCGGATCCGGTTTGGGGACGTTACCGAATCCTGGTTGGGTCCGCTCAGGGAGGAAAGCGAACCCTTGTCCTGCGCAGGACAAACACTAGGACCGACGCGAATTCCAAAAAGTTTCAGCGAATTGCAAAAATTTTTTGACCGACATGGTCTGGAATTGAGCTTGTATCGGATTGCAGCTTGGTTCATTATATTAGCCGGATGCCGTAAATTTAGATTTCGGCCCAAAAATCCCAAACGTGATCTGGAGAACATCAATGAACGTCCTCAAATCAAAAATTCTGCTCAAGAGCTTGCTGGCCGGCTGCGTCCTCGCGATGGCCGCGGGATGTGCCACCAAGGCGCAACTCGAAGAAGCGCTTGCCGAGGCTGCCGAAGCCCAGCGCATGGCCGAAGCGGCGCAGAGCCAGGTGGACAATGCCGCGAGCATGATCAGCGAAGCCATGGACGCCGCACGCGCCGCCCAGTCGGCCGCCGATGCTTCGCAGAATTGCTGCACCGATCTGGAGCGCAAGCTGGATCGCGCGCTGGAGGACATGCAGCGCAAGTAAAAGTCGCGCTTGATTGCCGCGAGATGCTGAAACGCCGGGCCCTGCCCGGCGTTTTTGCGTGTGCACCCGCAAAGGCGCCGCTGATTGTCCCTCGGCAAGCCCGGCCCGGTTCGGGCTTTCAGCGCGCCGATCCCACGACGACCGGCACCCCGTCGGCGCGCTCGAAGGCCGCGCGCGCAGCTTCCCAATCCATCTTCTGCATCGCGCCCGAGTGCCGTTCCAGGCGTGCGCGAACGTCGCGCCAGACGGCCTCTTCGTGGCGCGTGGTCGGTTCGTCGCCGGCCGGATCGACTTCCAGGTAGAGCCTGCCGCCGCGCCGCCCGACCCGCGCCGGCTGGTCGACGATATGCACTTCCGTCCCCACCGGCACCCGGCCGATGATGTTGGCGATGCTTTCCGGATAGAGCCGGATGCAGCCCTGGCTGACCCGCATGCCGACCCCGGCCGGCCGATGCGTGCCGTGGATCAACAGGCCGTCGGCGTCGAGGATCAGCGCGTGCCGGCCCAGCGGGTTTTCCGGCCCGGCCGGCACTACCGCCGGCAGGATCTCGTTCTTTTCGCGCCGGTACCATTCGCGCGTCTTTGCATTCGGATACCAGGCCGGGTCGTCCACCTTCGCCGTCACCCGGGCCTGCGTGACGGGTGTGGCGCGATCCAGCAGCCCGACCCCGACCGGGTGCGTGCTGACCATCGGACCGTCGCGGTCGGGCCAGCTGTCGGCGAAGAAGTACAGCCGGCGCTCGGACAGGTTGACCACGATGCCGCGGCGCTCGATGTCGGGCAGCACGTGGAGCTGCGGCACCAGCACTTCGGCGCCCGGATGCGGCAGCCAGGCGTCGAGGTCCGGATTGGCCGCGCGGATTTCGAAGTGGCCGATGTTGTGCATGCGCGCCATGTCCACCAGCGTGTCTTCGGTGCGCAGGCGGTCGGTGATCAGCTCGCCGACGACGTCCTCCCCCTCGACGTATGGCCAGACCACGGCGTGCGCCGGCAACGCCGGGACAAGCAGCCAGATCGCGGCCAGCAGGCCGAGGCAAGCCCTGGCCGGGCTGCGGCGGACGGTGTTCGGGGACTTCATCATTGCTTCGTGGTTTAGTCGGGCCGGCGACGGACGGTAAAGGATATCGGATATGCGACGCTTCGGCCGGCCTTCGCGCCGCGCATGCGACCCGGCCGGGGCACGTTGCACGTTGCTCCGGCGCGGCCCGTGGCGTCAGCGCTATAATGCCAGTCCTCACTCGAAACAATCGGTCAATCATGGACTTCAACCAGATCAGCCCCGGCGAAAATCCCCCGGACGATTTCAACGTCGTCATCGAAATTCCCACCGAGGGCCAGCCGATCAAATACGAGGTGGAAAAATCCACCGGGGCGATCATGGTCAACCGCCTGCTTGCGACATCCATGCGATATCCGTGCAATTACGGGTTCATTCCCAACACGTTGGCCGAAGATGGCGATCCGCTGGACGTGATGGTGCTGATCCGTCCCGGGCTGATGCCGGGTTCGATCATCCGCTGCCGTCCCATCGGCTACCTGGAAATGACCGACGAGGCCGGGCGCGACAGCAAGATCGCGGCGCTGCCGATCGAGGAAATCAGCCCGCTGCACGAAGATATCCGCGACGTGCAGGATCTGGCCACCTTCAGCCGCCGCCAGATCCGGCATTTCTTCGCCCACTACAAGGACCTGGAAATCGGCAAGTGGGTCGAGGTGCTCGGCTGGCACGGCCCGGACGACGCCCGCGGCGAAATCATGGACTCCATCGAGCGGTTCGAGAAGTCGGAGAAGGGCTGACCGGCCGACTAGCGCCCAGTCAGAGATGGTTACCAGTTCGTAGGCGCGAGCCGGCTCGCGAAGGGGGATTGTGGGGCGTCGGGGGTGTTTCATTCGCCGGCACGGCCGGCTCGTGCGAGTTCGCTTCCCGAAACCGGGGATGCGTTTCGGTTACGCGATGTCCAGCGCCCCGGCGAAGATCAGCGCGCGCTGGC
>JAGXKW010000087.1 GCA_018334995.1 Wenzhouxiangellaceae bacterium | reverse complement strand
ATCATGCGCTGAACGCCGGGGTGCTCCTCAACGTCACGCACGAACGCGTGGTGCGCCTGCTCCCGCCGCTGATCATCGACGACGCGCAGACCCTGGAAATCGCCGACACCGTCGCCGACGCCGTCGAGGCCCGGGCAATCGGGGGCGCCACTTCCTGCCGAGTATGAGAAAAGAAAAAATCTCATGATCCGGGCATTCCAGTAGCCCGGGTAAGCGAAGCGCACCCGGGACCAGTGCCGGATTCAGCCTGCGGCCCCGGATGCGCGCTTCGCGCTTATCCGGGCAACAAAACGACAAAACTATTCGCCGTTGGCGATATTGCCCGCGCAGGCCGCTTGAAGCCAAAGGCGTAACGCACCATTCGAACCTGCAAAACTGCCGGCGCCGGCATCACCCCTCGCCCAGCGCCGAATCCAGCTCGCCCAGCAGGTCGGCATCCAGCAGGCCCTCGAGCCGGGGCGCCAGCGACTTCAGCGCCGCCGAATCGGCCGCGTTCAATGTGGCATGCCCCACCTTGCGCCCCTCGCGCGCCGCCTTGCCGTAATCGTGCCAGTGCAGCCCCGGCAGCTTCAACCAAGCCTCCGGTGCCGGCATGCGGCCGATGAAGTTCACCATTGCCGCCATACCCCGGGCCTCGGTCGCACCCAGCGGCAGGCCGCACACCGCGCGCAGGTGGTTCTCGAACTGCGAACAGACCGCGCCCTCGATGGTCCAGTGGGCCGAGTTGTGCACCCGGGGCGCGAATTCGTTGGCCAGCAGTCGGTCGCCGTGGGCGAACAGCTCCAGCGTCAGGCCGCCGACGTAGTCGAGATCCTCGGCGAGCCGCCGCACCAGCGCCTCGGCTTTTGCCTGCAGCCCGCCCGGCACCGCCAATGATCCGGCCAGGCGCAGAATGCCGTCGCGGTGCCAGGTGCGGCTCAGCGGCCAGCAGCGCATGTCGCCGTCGGCCGTGCGCACTGCGGTGATCGCGCACTCGAAGTCGAATTCCACCCACTGCTCGACGATCAGCGCATGTTCGCCCAACGCCCGCCAGGCCAGTTCCAGGTCCTCGCCGTCGCGCAATACCATCTGGCCCTTGCCGTCGTAGCCCATCCGCCGCGTCTTGACCACGGCGGGAACGCCGAGCCGTTCGACGGCCGATCCCAGGTCGGTGCGGGAATTCACTTCGGCATAGCCCGCTGTGTCCATGCCCAGCGCCGCAAACCGGTTCTTCTCGAACAGGCGATCCTGCGCGGCAGCCAGTGCCACGGCCGAAGGCCGCACGGCGACCCGGTCGGCCAGCGCCTCCAGCGCGTCGGCCGAAACGTTCTCGAAATCACAGGTCACGCAGTCGCAGGCGGCCAGTTCGTCGAGTGCGCCGGCGTCGGTATAGTCGGCCTGGACGAAGCGCCCCAGGCCGGCCGCGCAGGCATCGGGCTTGGGATCGACGATGACGAATTCCAGCCCCATCGGCACGCCGGCCAGGGCCAGCATGCGCGCCAGTTGGCCGCCGCCGAGAATGCCGACTTTCATGCCTGGCGCGGATGTTCGCGTGGATCGGGTTCGGCCAGCACCCGCTCGGTCTGGCGGCTGCGCCATTCGCGATAGCGGCCGGCCAATGCCGGATCGGAAAGCGAAAGAATGGAGGCGGCCAGCAGGCCGGCGTTGGCGGCCCCGGATTCTCCGATCGCCAGCGTGGCCACCGGCACGCCGCGCGGCATCTGGACGATGGACAGCAGCGAATCGAGGCCGTTGAGCGTCCGGCTCTGGACCGGCACGCCCAGCACCGGCAGTTCGGTGGCCGCGGCCAGCATGCCGGGCAGGTGCGCCGCGCCGCCCGCCCCGGCGATGATCAGGCTCAGCCCGCGATCGCACGCGGTCCTGGCATAGTCGAGCATCTTGTCCGGCGTGCGGTGCGCCGAGACCACTTCGGCCTCGAACGGAATCTCGAGTTCATCGAGCACTTCTGCGGCCTTGGACATCGTCGGCCAGTCGCTTTTCGACCCCATGACGATACCGACCCGTGGATTGCCCGGCATGTGCTCAGACCTTGCTTTGAAACCAGACAAGCAATGTTAGCAGAACGCGCCGCGACCACGTTAGAATTGCTTTTATGACGATACCCGAATCCCTGCTCGACATCCTGTGCTGCCCGGTCAGCCACGAACCGCTGAGGCCGCTCGAAAAATCGCGCGTGAAGAAGCTCAACGATGCGATCGAACGCGGCGAACTGCTGTACGTCGACGGCAGCACCGTCGATCAGAAGATCTCCGAGGCCCTGATCACGCGCGACGCCAAAGTCGTCTACGCAGTCGAAGACGGCATCCCGGTACTGCTGCCCGACCGCGGCATCGGCACCACCCAGCTCGAGAACTTTTGAGCATCGACGGCTTCCGGTAGTCGGTGGTCAGAGAAATTCGGCGGCGAAGTCCGAATTCAAGCTCCTGGATATTGAATTTGCTGTGGGAGGCGCATCCTGCGCCGAAGAGCTCGGGGCTGGAAGCCCTCCCACGAAATATCGGGGTCGCTCCAGCCAAACGGTTTTCCGATTTCCGACCTATAGCGCCTCGACATTCTCCCGAATCCAGTTCGCGCGTCGGGTGATCGCCGCCTTGTCGGCCGGCGCCAGGCGCTCGACGTTGCGATACATCATGCGCATGCGCGGATTGCCGCCCAAGCTGTCTTCGTTGCGCATCAGGAAATCCCAGTACAGCGCGTTGAACGGACAGGCGTCGTGGCCGGTGCGCTCGGTGACTGCATAGCGGCAATTCGCGCAGTGGTCGCCCATGCGCTGGATGTACTTGCCGCTGGCCGCATACGGCTTCGAGGCCAGCAGGCCGCCGTCGCCGAACAGCACCATGCCCAGGGTATTGGGCAGTTCCACCCATTCGAAGGCATCGGCGTAGACGGCCAGGTACCAGTCGCAGAGTTCCTTCGGACGCACACCCAGCAGCAAGCCGAAGTTGCCGGTCACCATCAGCCGCTGGATGTGGTGGGCATAGGCATTGTTGCGGGTGTTCTCGATCGCCCGTTGCAGGCAGCGCATGCCGGTTTCGCCGCTCCAGTACCATTCGGGCAGGTCCTTGTCACCGCCAAGGAAGTTTTCGTCGGCATATTCGGGCATCTTGAGCCAGTAGATGCCGCGAACGAACTCGCGCCAGCCGATGATCTGGCGGATATAGCCCTCGGCGGCGTTGAGCGGCACATCGCCTGCGCGCCAGGCCGCCTCCACCGCCCGGCAGACTTCCAGGGGGTCGAGCAGCCCGATATTGAGATACGCCGAAAGACGACTGTGGAACAGGAAGTCCTCGTCGTCGGGCAACGCGTCCTGGTAGTCGCCGAACCACGGCAGCGCGGTCTTGACGAAATGCCCGAGCGCGCGCCGGGCCTGGGCCCGGGTGACTGCAAAGTCGAATCCGTCCAGCCGGCCGAAGCTGTCGATGCGCCTGTCGACCAGGTCGAGCACCGCCTGCGTGGTGGCGTCGGGCGCGAACGACATCGGCCGCGCGCTTTTCGGCTCGCCCTTCCACTTCCTGCGATTGTCGGCGTCGAAGTTCCACTGCCCGCCCTCGGGCTCTCCGTCTTCCGACATCAGCAACCCGGTTTTCCTGCGCATCCGGCGGTAGAAGAATTCCATGCGCAGCTGCGCGCGATCGCCGGCCCATTCGGCGAATTCGTCGGGCGTGGATACGAAACGCTCGTCCTCGAGCACATGCACCGGCACGCCGAGCCTTTTTTCGAGCCGGCCGAATTCGTCGAAAACCCGCCACTCCCCCGGCCGGGTCAGCACGATCTCGTCGATATCGTGTTCGCGGCAATGCATCTCGATCGCATCGCTGAACGACCGGATCCGCGAATCGGGGTCGAAGCTGTGGTAGTAGACACGCTGACCGGCTTGCTCGAGTTCACCGGCGAAATGCCGCATCGCGGAAAAGATCAGGGCGATTTTCTTGACGTGATGCGGCACGTAGCCGGCTTCGTCGGCGAGCTCGGCCATCAGCACATGATCACGTCCCGGCGTGATTGCCCGGAGCGAAGCGAGCGCTGGACTCAGCTGGTCGCCGGTAACAAGCGCGAGTCTGGGCATGCGATTCTGCCTGGTTCGATTTCCAGGGGAAGATAACCTTTTGTGCTCGGCAAAAAATGAAGCCCAAATTTGACGCCCGTCAACTTCACGCCGGCACCGTTTTCTTAACCTACGTTTAACCTCGAGTTGGGGCAGGTGGCCCCTTCTCATGTCCTTTCCGATCAAGGAGACAAGCAAAATGAAATCCAATGCCACCCGAAACCTGCTCGCACTCACCGCGCTTACCGTTGCCGCGGCAACGCCGGCGCTGGCGCAGGAAGCGGGCGATTTCCAGTTCAGGATCGGGGTCGGATATGTCGCGCCCGACACCTCCAATGACAACCTGGTGTTCGAAGGCACCGAGCTGGACAACTTCCAGATCGACGTCGAAGACCAACTCAGCGCCGTTTTCGACCTGACCTACTTCCTGTCCCCCAACTGGGGCGTCGAATTGCTGGCCTCGGCGCCGTTCGAGCATAAGATCGACGGCGCGGGTGCATTGGCGCCGCTGGGCCAGATCGGCGACACCAAGCACCTGCCGCCGACCCTGAGCCTGCAGTACCACTTTCGCCCGAACCAGACTTACCGTCCCTACGTGGGCGCCGGCCTGAACTACACGCTGTTTTTCGACGACTCGACCAATGCCGGACTGCACGAAGGCGTCGTCGGCACGGCCAACGGTGCGCTGGGAACGAATTTCAGCGGCGGCAATACCAACCTCAGCATCGACGATTCCTTCGGTCCGGCGCTGCAGGCCGGCCTCGATATCGACGTCGCGGACAACTGGTTCTGGAACATCAACGTGCGCTACATCATGATCAACGTAGACGCCGACCTGAAGACCACCACCTTCGATCCGGACGGTGTCGAAACCGTTTTCCGCAGCAACATCGACGTCGACATCGACCCGTTCGTCTTCAGCACCCAGGTCGGTTTCCGCTTCTAGGGCGTTGCAATCCGGCTTCTGAAACCCGGACAAAAAAGTTTCAGGCTCTCCAACAGTGCTGGCCGGGGTTCTTGCCCCGGCCTTTTTTATCCGCCGTGTTCAGCCCCGTTCTGCTGCGGCCAACGGGGTGAACGCGCCGGGCATGGAAAAAGCGCGCCCGTCGCCCCGGCCTGCTTCCAGCGTTATCATTGAGCCCATGGGCCCTTCGACCAACTATTACATTCACCGCCAGCGCTTCACGCTGTATCGCGGCGCCAGTCTGCCGGGCGTTCAGCTCGCCTGGGAGAGCTGGGGCGAACTCAACAAGGACAAATCCAACGCGGTGCTGCTGTTTACCGGGCTGTCGCCGGGCGCACACGCCGCCTCTTCGGTGCGCGACCCGGAACCGGGCTGGTGGGAAACCATGATCGGCCCGGGCAAACCCATCGATACCGACACTCACTTCGTGCTGTGCGTCAACTCGCTGGGCTCGTGCAAGGGCTCCACCGGTCCGGCCAGCATCAACCCGGCAACCGGCCAGCCGTGGCGCCTGAAGTTTCCCGAGCTGACCATAGACGATATCGCGCGCGCCACGCGGCTGGTCGTCGAACACCTGGGCATCGAACACCTGCACGCCGTCGTGGGACCTTCAATGGGCGGGCTCACGGCACTCGCCTGGCTGAAGCATTTTCCGAATTCCACCGACCGCCTCGCGCTGATCTCCTCGGCCTGCTCGGGCACGCCGTTCGCCATCGCCATTCGCTCGCTGCAGCGCGAAGCCATCGTCACCGACCGCAACTTCCGCGACGGCACCTACACCGAGGACGAGTGGCCGGAAGTCGGCATGCGCATCGCCCGCAAGCTCGGCATGATTTCCTACCGCTCGGCAGCCGAGTGGCAGAAACGCTTCGGGCGCAAACACCAGGACTACTTTCCGGCCACGCTGTTCGGAATGCGCTTCGAGGTCGAATCCTACCTGGAGACCCATGCGCGCAAGTTCGTCGGCCAGTTCGACCCTTGCTGCTACCTCTATCTTTCGCGCGCCATGGACGTGTTCGACGCCTGCGATTCGGATGCCGGCCTGCGCGCCCTGTTCAAGCGCAGCTTTTCCGGCAAGGCGCTGGTCATGGGCGTGGAATCGGACATCCTGTTCCCGCTCTGGCAGCAACAGGAACTGGCCGCGGCGCTGGAAGCCGTCGAAGCCGAAGTCAGCTACGCCGCATTGCCCTCGGCGCAGGGGCACGATGCATTTCTGGTAGACTCGGAGCGGTTCGGTCCACCTGTCGCGGAGTGGTTGGAATGACCCTGGAATTCAACGGCAAGCAGGAACTGATCCACCGCATCGATGCGGTGGTCGACGGCGACTGCGCGGCCACGACAACGCAATGCGTACGCGACGTGCTGTGCGCGATGATGGACGAACACAAGCTGGACCTGCCCGAATGCGTCTACGACTGCCCCGGCGATCATTACGCCAGGCGTCTGATCCACAAGGATGGCCGGCGCGGCTATACCATCATGGCCATGACCTGGGGCCCGGGCCAGGGCACGCCGGTGCACGACCATTCCGGCATGTGGTGCGTCGAGGCGGTCTGGAACGGCCAGATCGAGGTCACCCAGTACGAACTCACCGAAGTCCGGGGCGAGCGCTACCGGCTGGAGCCCCGCACGACCATGCGCGCCGGCATCGGCAGCGCCGGCAGCCTGATCCCGCCGCACGAGTACCACACCATACGCAACCCGGGCCGCAACGAAAACGCGGTCTCGATACACATCTATTCCGGCGAGATGAGCGCCTGTGCCGTGTTCCGTCCCACCGGCGACGACTGGCACCTGCGCGAACGCGTCGAACTGCAGCTGGACGCAGCCTGAAAAACCTCCGGACAAGGCCACAACCGGTCTTTACAAGGAGCCGGTCAAGGGCGAAAATAACGCTCTTGCTCGACCACCTCCCGCCGGGGTGGCGGAACTGGTAGACGCGCCGGACTCAAAATCCGGTTCTGGAAACAGAGTGCGGGTTCGATTCCCGCCCCCGGCACCA
>JAGXKW010000086.1 GCA_018334995.1 Wenzhouxiangellaceae bacterium | reverse complement strand
CGAACGCAGCGATCTCTCCACTGCCGCTTGCTTGAATTCCGCGCTAAACCTTCGATTTCGCCTGACTTTCATGACACCTCCGTCATCAGTTGATCGAGGTGTCTACTTTTTCGGGGTCACTCCAGGGCCAGGATGTGGTGGATGCACTGCGCTTATCCGCCCTACACAACCCCGGTTGGAGCCAAGCATTTTCTAACGAGAATGCTTCAACGGTCGGCCCGGGGAATGCACCGACTTTCCACGCTTCCGAAGGTGTTAATCCGCCGGATCTCGAGTCCCATCCCGGCACGTTCGCAGACCTCGGCCGCTTTCTGAATATGGTTTTCGGTCCGCCATTCGGCGAACAGGAAAACAACCAGGACCGGTATTAGGACCAGTGTTGATGGTCCGAGCACGACCATTAGCTTCTGGCTCCGTTCCGATTTTTTCATGGATAGTTCCTGCTTTTGAAGTTGAAAGTTCGGCGGACTTCCGAAACCTCGGCGCCAACTGCAAGGGATTCCGAAGATACCATGTGCGGCCCTTGAAGCCAGTCGGAAAAGCGCCCGCTTCGCGTAGGACTTTTGCCTACTGCGGGTAGGAATTTTCCGATGTCGGGCAGGAGAATTTGCCGATACCGGCCTGCGCAAACGCGGCTTTTACGGCGTCAGGCCTTGCGCCTCGCAACCACCGCAACACACCGCTCCCCGTGCATGCCGGCCCACTCCAATGCGTGCTTTTCCACCGAGTAGTCCCCAGACAGTTCGTCGATTTCGGCCGGCTCGAGCTGCCCCTTCATCGCCAGCAGCCTGGCTCCCTGTTCCAGCCAGGGACGGTGCCATTCGACAAGGCGGGCGAGGGGGGCCAGCGCGCGGGCGACGATCTGATCGGGCGGAGGATCGAGCGTCAGCGATTCGAGCCGCGCGTGGATGGGCTCGATATTGTCCAGGCCCAGCGTTCTCTTGATATGTCGCAGGAAGCGGACCTTCTTGCCGTTGCTGTCGACGAGGACGAATTGCCGGCCGGGTTCGGCGACGGCCAGGACCACGCCGGGCAGGCCGGCGCCGGTGCCGGAATCGAGGATCCGGCGGCCTTCGATGAACGGGCGGATGCTGAGGCTGTCCATCATGTGGCGTTCGACCATTTCCATCGGGTCGGTCACCGCGGTGAGGTTGTAGGCCTTGTTCCAGCGCACCAGCTCGGCGAGGTAGTCGAGCAGAGTCTCGACCTGTTCCCCGGACAGCGTCTGGCCGAGGTTTTCCAGCCCGGCGACCAGACGCCGCGCCATGGCCTTGCGCGGAAGCGTTGAATCGGTGCGATTGCGCTCTGACATCCGGGTCCCGGTATTCGTGCCGGCTAGAATTATCGCCGCAAATCCTTTACACCGCCGACTTTCCCGTCGCCCCGAGCAGGTAGAGTAATTCCCATGAAGAAAGTGATCCTCATCCTGGTGCTGCTGACGCTGGCAGCAGTCGTCGTGGGCCTGCCGGCCGCGATCGGCTGGTTCGTGCACGACCGGCTTTCCGAAACCGTCAGCGAAGAGCTGCCCGACGCCGAGGTCGAATGGGACCGCGGCTGGTTCAGGTCCGGCCTGCGCGTCGAGGACGAGGCATTCAGCGCGCGCCTGGATTTTCGGCACGCCTCGCCGGGTGCCGGCTGGATTTCTGTCGACGGCCTGGTGAGCCTGGCCGAATGGGCCGCGGCGATCGACCTCGACGCGCGCCTGGCGCTCGACGGCACGCTTTCGGCAAGCGCCAGGACGCCAACGCTGGAAGTGCCCGGTCCCGTGACCTGGCGTTACCAGGCGCCGGATCTCACGCTGACCGCCAAACGCGGCGGCGATGCCGAACTCTCCGGCGCCGCCGAGCGGCTGCTGATCGTCGACGGTATCGGCAACCGGCTCGCGTTCGTCGCGCCTGCCCTGGAAGTGCGCATGCAGTCGGAATCACTGCGCACGGCTTCTGCCGGCATCGCGCTGACCGCGAGTCGGGTGGGTGAAGCCGAAAGTCGCCTTTCCGTCGAAATTGAATCCATCGACGAACCCGCGCTCGCCGAACTCCTGCAGGCACTGGGCCAGCTTGCCGGCGCCGAGCCCGATACCGCTGCGGCCGGCTTTGGCGCCATCGGCGCCGCCAGCGCCTGGCAGCAGCTGGTCTCGGCCGGACTTCGGATCGAAATCGTGGAATTCGTCCTCGACGGCGAACTGTCGCTGTCCGGGCACTGGCAGCCGGATGAAAAGGACTTTGTCCTGACCGGGCAGGGCCCGCGCGACACGCTGCTGCGCTGGTGGTCCAGCATTGCCGGACTGGCCGGGCAACTGCCGCCGGAACAGGCGCGGGCGGCCGCCCGCATGGGCCTGCAGGACCTGGCCGACCGCGGCGCGATCGGGCTCGACGGAGATCGTATCAACGTCGATCTGCAGGCGCTGCCGCAGTCAACGGCAGCGCACGACTGACAGGCCTCGCCGGGCCGCCGTGCACGCGCAGTTTCCCACCCGGCGTTTCTGTCCTATACTGGCCGCGGCCATTCAATACCCGCGCGGGAGGCAGGCCTCGATGCACACCATTCACCAGATTCTTCATCACAAGGGCGGCGACATTCTCTGGGTCGCGCCCGAAAGCACCGTGTTCGACGCAATCCACAAGATGGCCGAGAAAGGCGTGGGCGCACTGCTGGTCATGCGCGAGGGCAAACCCGTCGGCATGGTTTCGGAACGCGACTACGCGCGCAAGGTCATCCTCGAAGGACGCAGCTCGCGCGATACCCGGGTCCAGGACATCATGTCCGACTCGCTGATCACCATCGACGGACGCGCCACCGCCGACGCCGGGCTGGCGCTGATGACCAAACATCATATCCGCCACCTGCCGGTGGTCGACGATAACGACCTGATCGGAATGGTGTCCATCGGTGATCTCGTCAACGCCGTCATCGACGACCAGCAGCAGCTGATCGAACAGCTCGAGCGCTACGTCACCGGCTGAAAAGACAACGGGCCGTTGCGTCTTCTGGTCGTTTCAACTTGCGAGCGCGTCATCCAATGCCGATGAACGATCAAACCGCGCTCGCCATCGCCGGAAGCCTTGGCTGGCGCGACCGCAAACTCGAATTCCGGGCCGTCTCCGGCGGTTCGATTGCCGGGAGCTGGCGGCTTGAAAGCGCGGGCAGGCGCGCGTTCGTCAAGACCATGCCCGACGCGCAGGCCGCCATGCTGGACGCCGAGCGCGACGGGCTGGAGCGTCTTGCCGAATCCGGCGCGATCGCCACGCCCGCGGTGCTCGGCCACGGCGCTGCGGACGACAGCGCCTGGCTGGCGCTGGAATGGCTGGAGCTTCGGCCGCTGACCGCCAGCGCCAGCGCCACGCTTGGCCGGCAGCTTGCCGAACTCCACCGCTGCCGGGCCGAGACGTTCGGCCTGGAAAACGACAACTTCATCGGCGCCACCCCGCAGCCCAACACCCGAATGGCCGACTGGACGGAATTCCTGTTCGAACACCGGCTCGGGTTCCAGCTCGAGCTGCTGTCCGAAAGCCGGAGCGATATCGACGCCGACCTCAAGCGGCGGCTGCACGAGGCCTGGCAGGCCCGCTTGGCCGGTTACGCGCCCGCGGCGTCGCTGCTGCACGGCGATCTCTGGGGCGGCAACGCCGCCGCGCTGCCCGATGGGCAACCCGCGCTGTTCGATCCGGCCGTGCACTACGGCGACCGCGAATGCGACCTGGCCATGGCCGACCTGTTCGGCGGGTTCGACGCCGCATTCTTCGACGCCTATGCCGAACAATGGCCGCTGGAACCGGGCTGGCGATTGCGTCGGGACTTCTACCAGCTCTATCACCTGCTCAACCACGCCAACCTGTTCGGCGGACACTACGTTTCGGCGTCCCGACGGCTGATCGATCGACTCGCCGCTTGAAGCGACCGGCTCGACGTCGAATTGCGCGTTCCGCGAATTGGGGTACAATCGCCCGCAAATGAACATCTTGCATCGCATTCGTCGCTGTTCCGGCACCCTGGCGCGGGTCAACACCGCGCTGTTCGTACTGGTGTGGCTGTCGATCGTGGTCGCGCCCTGCGCCATGGCAATGCAAGCCGGCGTGTCCGCACCCGATCACGACTGCCCGCACTGTCCGCCCAGGCCGTGCCACGAAGTCGCGCCCGAAGACTGCGACGCGCCGGATTCACTGGATTCGCCGCGCCTGGCCGAAAAGACCAATGCACTGGAGCTGCTGCACCTGCGGCCCGTGGCACATGTCATCGAGCCCTCGGCACAGCCGGTGATCGCTTTCCCGCGCGCCCTGCCGCCGGTTCGCGCCGGGCCGCGCGCCCATCTGGTCCACGTCCAGTTCAACGAATAGTTCGCCCTCCCGTCTGCTGAAGTTGCGCCGCGCCCTCCATGGCGGCGGCGCAGGTGTTTTCTGCACGGAGTACGAACATGCTCACATCACGACTTTCGACCGTCGCACTGGCGGCGATATTGCTGACATCCGGCGGGTTGGCGCCGTTCCCGGCGCCGGCCCAATCCGAGCCGCTGACGCTCGACACGGCCATCGCGCTGGCGACGGCCGCCGACGAGCCCGAACTGGAACGCTTCGAGCAGCGTGCGCTGGCGTTCGAAAACGAAGCGATCGCCGACGCCCAGCTGCCCGACCCGATGGTGACCGGCCAGGTCGCGAACGTGCCCACCGATTCCTTCGAATTCGACCAGGACGGAATGACCCAGGCGCTGCGCATCGGGCTGCGCCAGGAGTTCCCGGCCGGCCGCACGCTGGCCTTGCGCGGCGAGCAGCGCGGCACCGCATCGGCGATCGAGCGCGCGAACAAGCGGGTGGCGCAGCGCGAGATCGAACTTGAAGTGCGCAATGCCTGGCTGGAGCTTGCCTGGCGCGAACGCGCTCAAGCCATCCTCGGCGACAGCCGCGCGGCCATCGAAGAACAGATCGATTCATTGACCGCGCGCTTTGCCAGCGGCAACCTCGACGCCCAGGACGTCTCGCGCGCGGATTTGGAACTGGCGCTGCTGGACGACGAGCTGACCGAGCACCGGCGCCAGGCCGACTCGGCGCGCGCAGCGCTGGCACGCTACATCGGCAACGCGGCGTTCCGTTCGCTGCCGGCCGAGCTGCCGGCAATGGCCGAACCGGCGCCGCTGGAAGCGCTCGAAGACCGGCTGGTCGCGCATCCGGCCGCCGAGGCGGAAAGAAAACGCATCGATTCGGCCCAGTACGGCGTGGCCATCGCCGAGCAGGCCTACAAGCCCAGGTTCGCGCTGGAAGGCGGCTACGGCTTCCGCGCCGACCGTGCGGATCTCGCGACCATAGGCGTGACCCTTTCGGTGCCGCTGTTCACCGACAAGCGACAGGACCGCCGGCGCGCCGCGGCCGTGCAGCAGATGAGCGCCGCCGAACTCGACCACCACGCACTGCTGCTCGATCTTCGCCGCCAGCTCGAACAGGCGCTGGTCGACTGGCGCCGGTTGCAGGAACGGCTGGCGCTGTATGCCGAAACCATCAGCGAGCGTGCGCAACAAACCGCCGCGGCCTCGGTGACGACGTATGCCGACAGCCAGACCGACTTCGCCGAGCTGATCCGCGATCAGCTGGCCGAAATCCGGATCCGGCTCAAGCGCGCCGAACTCGAAACCGAGGCGGCCCGAGCCTGGGCCCGGCTCAACTACCTGGTGGGGGATCCCTCATGAATACATCCAGATGGATCGTGGTTGCACTCGTTACCGCCGCCCTGGGTTTCGGCGCGGCCTGGTGGCTGTTCGGCCGGGACGGGGATATCGCCGGCGGCGCCGGGGAATCGGCTTCCGGTGACCGCGAAATCCTGTACTGGGTCGCGCCCATGGACCCGAACTATCGCCGCGACGAGCCGGGCAAGTCGCCGATGGGCATGGACCTGGTGCCGGTCTACGCCGATGGGGGAAACGACGCATCGTCGACGCCGGCGCTGCGCATCGACCCGGCCGTCGTCAACAATATCGGCGTCGAGACCGCGACCGCCGAACGCACCGATCTGCCGCGCACGATCGAAAGCGTGGCGCGCATCGTGCCCAACGAATACCGCCTGGGCCACATCCACGTCCGCACCGAAGGCTGGATCGAATACCTGAGCGTGCACACCGAAGGCGATCTGGTCGAGCGCGGCGACGTACTGTTCCGCTTCTACGCCCCGGCGCTTGTCAGCGCGCAGCGCGAGTACGTCCAGGCGCTGGCGCAGGGCCGGCCGCCTCTCATCGACGCGGCCGCCGAACGCCTGCTGGCGCTGGGCCTGCAACGGCAGCAGGTCGAGCAGCTCGAGCAAAGCCGCGAAGTGCAGCGGCTGGTCGAATTCAAGGCGCCGCACGACGGCTACATCATGGAGCTGAACGTACGTCACGGCATGTACGTGAGACCCGAGCTGATGATCATGAGCATCGCCGACCTGTCCTCGGTCTGGGTCGAAGTCGACGTGTTCGAGCGCCAGGCACGCTGGGTCGAGGCCGGCCAGACCGCGCGAATGACCCTGGCCGGCACCCCCGGCCGGGCGTGGCAGGGTGAAGTCGATTACGTCTACCCGACCATCCGCCCGGAAAGCCGCACCGCACGCGCCCGGCTGGTATTCGACAACGCCGAACTGGTCTTTCGGCCCGGCATGTACGCCAGCGTTCGCATCGACGCCGCGCCGCGCGAAGACGTCGTGGCGGTCCCAAGCTCGGCGGTGATCCGGACCGGCAGCGGGCAACGGGTAATCCTGGCGCTGGGCGAGGGCAAGTTCCGGCCGGCCCAGGTCGAGACCGGGCTGGAAAGCGACGGGCACACCGAAATTGTCGAGGGCCTGGACGCGGGCGAGCGCATCGTCGTGTCCAGCCAGTTCCTGATCGATTCGGAAGCCAGCACCGACGCCTCGCTGCTGCGCATGATCGGCGACGACGATGGAGACCACGATATGGAGGGCATGGACCATTCCAACCACGATATGGAGGGGATGGACCATTCCGACCACGATATGGAGGACATGGACCATTCCGACCACGACATGGACGGGATGGATCATT